>JBLFWU010000008.1:0-79310 GCA_047610985.1 Nitrospinales bacterium
TACACGATCAACTGACCCTTGCGGAAAAATTGTCTGGGTTGGGAACTTTAACTGCTGGGATAGCGCATGAATTGAACAATCCTCTTGTTTCCATCATGGGGTTTACTGAAGTTATTCTGGATGAGAAAGACCCTGAAAAAATAAAGAAGTATGCCAAAAAAGTTTTTGACCGATCCAAAGATATGGCATCAGTCATTCTGAATATGTCTGGATATATTAGAGCTCCTTCCACAGCGGATAAAAAAGAAGTGGACATTAATGAGCGTATTGATGCTGCAATCGAAATTGCCATCCTTGCCACATACAGCGATGATATCCATGTTGAAAAAAGTTTTTCATCCCTTCCACCCATATTTGCTAAGTCGGAAGAGATTCAACAGATTTTCCTGAATCTGCTAACAAACGCGGTTCAGGCAATGGAAGGAAAAGGGAAGTTGATTATTTCTACGCAATCTCAGAATGGAAGCGTAGTGGTAAAAATCAGTGATACCGGCCCCGGTATCCCGGAAAAATATCTCACCAAAATTTATGACCCCTTTTTTACCACTAAAGAGCAAGGAAAAGGCACGGGTTTGGGTTTGAATATTGTGCACCAATTAGTGGTGAAATACGGAGGCCATATCGATGTGACCTCGAAAATGGGAAAAGGTACGATTTTCTCAATAATGTTTCCTGCTCACCCTATTTGAAAAGCTCAAAAAAAAAGCGCATTTATTGCTGGATGCGGTTAAAATCCGTAAGACATGAAAATTACTGTAATTATAATTTCTATTGCGATATGGGTTTCTGGAGTTTCGTTGGCTTTTGCTGACAAGCCGGATAAGGCTCAATGCCCGCAAATTAGAACTACACCCGATGCGCCTGAAAAATATTCCGGGTTGAAGAATCCGCTGGAGGCGACTAAAAAACGGATGAAAAAAGGTGAAGTTCTTTTTATGGATACAGCACAACCCATGCAGTGCTTGCATTGTCACGGCGCAAGAGGTGATGGTACAGGTGAGTTAGGTTTGCAGGCCGACCCGCTGGCAAGGAATTTTACTTGCGCTGAAACAATGAAAAATATTTCCGATGGTCAGATGTTCTGGGCGATCAAGAATGGCATTAAAGGTACGGCGATGCCAGCTTATCCCGATTTAGCCGATTGGCAGATATGGGTATTGGTTCATTACATTCGGCAATTTGGGGAATAATAGTGCCGATTAACGAATGGTGAGTTTTTTATATTTTGATCTGCGGTTCTCTTCTTTTCCTCCTAGTTCTTTCTTCCTTTTTTCCTGATACTCTTCAAAGTTTCCTTCAAACCAACGCACTTTGCTGTTTCCTTCAAATACCAGTAGATGAGTGCAAATGCGATCCAGGAAGAATCGGTCATGGCTGATGACCAGAGCGCAGCCATTGAAGTCAAGAATGGCATTTTCAAGGTTTCGCAAGGTGGTGACATCAAGGTCATTGGTCGGTTCATCGAGTAGGAGGACATTGCCACCGCGTCTTAATAGTTTTGCTAGGTGGACTCGGTTGCGCTCGCCGCCAGACAGTTCTCCTACTTTCTTTTGTTGGTCGGATCCTTTGAAATTGAACCGGCCCACGTATGCGCGTGAGTTGATGGTTTTCCCCGCTACTTCAATATGTTCAGTTCCCCCTGTGATTTCTTCAAACACGGTGTTGTCTGCTCCGAGGTCGTGGCGATGTTGATCGACATAAGAGAGTTTTACGGTGGAACCCAATTTCAGAGTTCCTGAATCCGGTTGTTCTTCCCCTGCGATCATTTTAAAGAGAGTGGTTTTGCCTGCGCCATTGGGCCCGATCAGACCGACGACGGCTCCCCGGGGAACCTTAAAGGTAAGATCAGAAAAGATTGGACCGCCTCCATAACCCTTTGACAAGGATTCCACTTCAATGACTTGTTCGCCAAGTTGCGGACCGGGAGCAATTTGTATCTCCAGTGTGTTGTCTTCCAAATCTGTTTTTCGGGCAGACAGTTTTTCGTATTCGTTGATGCGGCCTTTATTGTGTTTGCGGCGTGCACCGGGAGTTTCCCGCAACCATTGCAGTTCTTTGTCGAGCCGTTTTTGTAAAGTGGAGGCCGTTTTTTCTCGATGGCGCAAAATTTCTGTTTTCTGTTCCAACCAGGAAGAATAGTTGCCTTCAAAGGGTTTGCCTTTTCCGCTTTCAAGTTCAAGTATCCATTTAGTGATGTTATCGAGAAAATAACGGTCGTGAGTTGAAACGATGACGTTGCCCGGAAAATTAGCCAATGTGTCTTCGAGCCATTGCACGGTTTCTGCATCGAGATGGTTGGTAGGTTCATCAAGTAGGAGCATATCGGGTTTTTGCAATAATAGTTTGCATAAGGCCACACGACGCGCCTCTCCCCCTGAAAGCGTATCGGCTTTCTGGTCGTCTTCTGGTAGAACCAGGGCATCCATAGCAACTTCTACTTGACGATCGAGTTCCCAGCCATCGACGGCGTCGATTTGATCTTGTAGTCGCCCCATCTTTTCCATGGCCTTTTCCATTTCGTCATCCGACATGGGTTCGGCCATTTTGGCACTGACCTCATTAAAGTCTTCAATCAACTTTTTGATATCGCTGAAAGCCTGCTCGACATTTTCGCGTACCGTTTTATCATTATCCAAAACAGGTTCTTGCGGTAGAAATCCGATGGTGGAACCTTTTAGAGGCGCAGCCTGGCCTTCGAACTCACTATCCTCACCCGCCATAATTTTAAGAAGAGTTGACTTTCCTGAACCGTTTTCACCAACGATGCCAATTTTTGCTCCGTGATAAAAACTGAGATTGACCCCATTGAGAACTTCGTTGCGTCCATACCTCTTTATGAGGCCCTGCATGGTGAAGATGTATTCTCCGGACATATTTCCTCTTGGTTAAAGTTCCAAATCGGCGGCATGGATTCAAGACGGTATTTTTTTCAGCCGTTTCCAAAATGCCTTTATATCAAATTTTGTAATAGAACGAAATCGAATTGGTCATTGTAAATGATTTTAAACCCCATTTCCCGAGCCAGCCACTCGAAAGTTTTGGAGGTGTAAAAAGCAATGTGAGTTGGATCACGCTTGTAATACCATTTTGAGAAATTCTCTTCACAGGGAATTTCTGTTGTCAAAGGGTAAAACCGGGTCATCACAGCAAGAAAGCCTGTGGGTGAAACGCAACTTGCAGCTTGTCGAATATCTTTGATGGGGTTTTTGAAATGTTCAAACGTTTCTGTTGAGATAACCAGATCGAAAATTTTGTTTGTTGGAAAGTCGGGGAAAAAATTAGAGTCGAAAACTTCAGTTTTGATTCCTTCTTTTTCCAATAAGGCTTTTAAAACTGGTTCATATCCACAACCAAAATCCAATGCAGTTTTTATTTGCGGACAATGTTTGTTGACGAGGATAATTTTTTTCATGAACATTTCTACATAACCTTCATTATCAAGGCTATTTTCATGCTCTCGGTATCGTGCTATCTCAGATTCAGTTGGGATATGGAATTCAGGGGGCACAAAAATCAATCCGCATAAATTGCAAAGTTGATATTGCCGATTCTCACCTGTCGTAAAATTATTTGCTTCGGTATCGCAGAGCGGACAATTCATTATTTCAGGATATATGGAGAGGGTGCAAACCTACTCTGATTTCCCTTGATTCTCAAGGCTTGCCCTATATAATCACAGAATTGGATTTTCGCTCATAAATAACCAAATTAAAATTTGTTAGTTGAGGTGCTCATGGTTTCATTTGTAAATGGTAATGGGTTACGTGTTGGTTACGTGATCAAGTTTAAAGGGGATTTATATCGAGTAATGGCAGCAGAGCATCGCACGCCAGGAAAAGGAAAGGCGTCCATGCAGGCCAAACTGCGAAAACTGAAAGATGGCTCACAGACTGAAATTAAATTCCGTTCGGATGAATCAGTCGAACGCGCGGAAATGGAACAAGTTGATATGGAATATCTTTATGAAGATCCCTCCGGATTTTGCTTTATGAATTGCGAAACCTATGAGCAGATTTTTATGGATGATAAAATGATTGGCGATGGGAAAAAGTATTTGTTGCCAAATACCCGTGTCATCGTAGAATTTTGTGATGATGCCGCAATCGGAGTGTCTTTTCCCGAAATGGTTGAGTTGAAAGTGGTAGATACCGAGCCCGGTTTGAAGGGGGCGACCGCATCAGGGTCAGGAAAACCCGCAACTTTAGAGACGGGATTGGTAGTGACGGTGCCCCAGTTTATTAAGATAGGCGAGGCGATTCGAGTTTCGACGACATCCGGCGAATATCTGGAGCGGGTTAAATCTTGAGTTAGCGACCTGTTTGATTTGAAAATTGGGTTTTCCATCGTTTCGGTTTATTTGCATTATTATTTGACTTAACTCCTTCATTTAATTAAAGTAAGTTGCTGAATTAATTGAAAGTTAATCGATCCTTGTTGGCACCCGCCTTTGAACCCAGCCTTCCTGCAAAGAGATATCGAGTATGATTCCTGAACAACCATTAGGTATTATTGAGCTAATAACGCAATCCAGCATGATGGCAAAAGGTGTGTTGTTGATCCTTTTGATTTTTTCCATTTCATCGTGGGCCATTATGTTGAACAAGTTTTTTGTTTACCGATCTGCTAGAAGTGAAGATAGTAAATTCCTCGAAGTATTTTCAAAAACCGAAAACCTCACACAAATATATAATTTCGCTAAAGAGTTACGGCTGAGCCCAATCGCACGGTTATTTTTAACCGGTTATCGCGAGCTATATCTGTTTCAGGAAATGGCTAAGGATGATAGAAAGAAACAAGGTGAGGCGCCTTTGCCATCTGGAGAGAAACTGACGGAGAGGGATATCAAAGGAATCTCACTGGCTTTGAATAAAGCAATCAATCGGGAAGTGGCTCTATTTTCTCGGCGATTGGAATTTCTGGCAACCACGGGCAGCACGACACCTTTTATCGGATTGTTTGGTACTGTGTGGGGCATCATGCATTCTTTTAGATCTATTGGGGTTCAGGGAACGGCAAGTATAGGCGGTGTGGCACCTGGAATAGCAGAAGCGCTTATTGCTACTGCGGCAGGGCTGATCGCCGCTATCCCAGCAGTTATATTTTTCAATTACCTCAATAATAAAGTTTTCCTGCTTACCTCTACAATGGATGATTTTTGTCAGGACTTTGTCTATTTAGCTGAAAAAAACTTTACGTTACCTCAGGAAAAAGAGAAATCATTTGACCTTTCAGGGTAAAAAAACGTGTTAACGCCTGAACAAAACTAATGTTAAAACAACGACGACCCTTTTTAGCCGAAATCAATGTGACTCCATTTGTGGATGTTATGCTGGTGTTGCTTGTGATTTTTATGATTACGGCCCCCTTGATGCAGCACGGGATGGATGTTCAGTTGCCCAAAGAATCTATCGCTCCTATCCCCATTAAAGAGATTCCAACGGTGACTGTAAAAAGCAATAAAAAAATATTCTGGAAGCAGGAGGAGTTGGCAAACCTGATGGCGTTGACTCGGAAAGTGGAACAGTATGTTAGCAAAGATAAGAGTGCCGGCATTTATTTTCGGGCAGATAAAATGCTGGATTATGGATTCGTTATGCGTGTAATGGCAACGGTCAAACAAGCGGGGGTCGAAAATATCGGAATGGTGACCGAACCTTAAAAACTCATGAAAGCCCAGTTTCCCCAGTCTATAGATTTCAACCAAATGCTTGTATTCTCCGTTTTTGGGCATTTGCTTATCCTCACCTTTGTCTTGTTTTCTCCCAAGCCTCCCCTCGCAGTCAAAGCCGTGGTCCCGGCTTTTATGGTTAGTCTTGTGGAATCTCCTTCAGGTAACAAGTCTGCTGTTAAGAAAAATCTTGTCAGGAAAAGTAAAGCTTCAATTAAGAAAAGCGAGCCCAGAATAAGTAAAAGCGCAGATAAGAAAAATGTTGTTAAGAAAAAAACGGCACCTGTTAAAAAAACATCGCAACCGGATAAAATAATAGCTGCGCTTAATAAACTGGATAAAAAGGCCGCAGCTGTGGTTCCGGCAAAAAAAATGTTTGAAGATCTAGAACAATTGGCGTTACTGGAACGCCCTAAGAAACAAATTGCAAAGCTAAAAATAGAAAAACCTGTTTTGGAAGAAACCTTTCGTGACCTGGAGAAGTTGAAAGACAAAAAGGTGAAGACCAAGAAAGATGTGCCACCAACTCCCAAACTTGAAAGTCTGCTTGAAGGTTTTGAAGATATAAAGATGCAAAAGGTGCTCGAACAGGAAAAAAAAGGAAAGCCGTTAGATGAAGAAGAAATCGTTGAGCCTGCTGTTAAGAAAAGGAACCTTTTAAAGGAACTCGAAAAACTGGCCAAGCTGGATTCTATAGTGAAAAAGGTTGATGAGGATAAAACCCCAGATACCGAGGTCGCAGATATAGAAAGTAAGGCTTATGATTCTGTTCTGGCAAAGTTCGAATCGCTTGCCGTAGAATCTTCAAGGGTGAAGGTTGAAGTTACAAGTGCCAGGATCGACGGGTCAAAGTTTCAGAGTAAACTGCGATCTCTTCCTGATTCGCCGGAAAAAGTCGATTCAAAGAGTGAAGATGAATCGTATGTTTATTCTGACCGAGAAGGGACTCCTGGTGCGGATATCCAATCTCTCTATGCCGGGATGGTTCAAGAAAGAATATATAGGAATTGGCGTGATCCGCTGGCGGAACGGCACAGTAAAGAAGCCATTATTTCGTTCCATATTTTTGCAAAAGGAAATATCGATAAACCATTTATAAAGCAAAGCTCTGGGGTGGAAGCGTTGGATACCCTTGCTGTACGTGCCGTTCTAGATTCGGTGCCATTTCCTCATTTCCCGAAAGAGCTAAAGATGTCTAACCTTTTTTTAAGTATTTACTTTAAATATGTTCCTAAAGACGAGTAGAGAAGGATATTTATTTGCTTGGGTTTTTGTAATCCTTGTTTTTTTATTTTGCGTAAGAGCGGAAGCCGAACCTCAAGTGAGGTTAGACATGGAAAAGGCAACCCAGAAAAAAGTTCCCCTGGCGATCACCGAATTCGTGTTTAAGGGCGGTGGGTCTGATGCTAGAGGGATGGGTAAAGAAGCAAGAAGTATCCTGGAAAAAGATTTGCGTCTGTCAGAGCTATTTTTTCCCTTGAGAAAACCCGTTTTTGAAGAATTGGAGGAAATGGAGAAGTCTGGCTCTGAAGTGGATTACAGAAGCTGGAGGCAGGTCGGAGCACAATGGGTCATTAAAACCGAATATAGAATGATATCGAAAGGAAGAGGGCAAGTTTTCACTTTTCGTCTTTACGATGCCGTAAATAAAAGGTTCATTTTAGGTAAGCGTTACAAGGCTTCGCCACAATTGCTTCGCAAAGTGGTGCACCGGTTTGCTGATGAGGTGGTGTCGCAATTGACAGGAAAACGTGGCATTGCCGAAACACAGGTAACTTTCCTGGCGCAAGAAGAGGGTGGCAAGGAAGTGTATCTTATTGATTTTGATGGCTACAATTTGCGGAGATTGACCCGCGATAATACTGTTAATTTAAGCCCCGCCTGGTCGCCAGATGGGAATTGGATTGTCTACACTTCTTATGCCGCGAATAATCCAGATTTAATTATGATCGATACTGCAGGTGAAAAACGCCAAACTCTGAATCGTTTGCCAGGGTTGAATGCTGCGCCAGCATGGTCTCCGGATATGCAAAAGATCGCTTTAGTTTTAAGCCGGGATCAAAATTCCGAAATTTATCTTTTAAAGAAAAACAGGAAGCTACATCGTTTGACGCGTCACTTTAATATTGATACATCGCCCACCTGGTCTCCCGATGGAAAAAAAATTGCGTTTACTTCAGATCGTTCGGGAACCGGTGCGCCACAAATTTATATTATGGATGCCGAAAAGGGAGATAACGGAAAAGTGACTCGTATTTCATTTGGTTCCTCTTATAATGACAATCCATCCTGGTCCCCCAATGGCGATAAAATCGCCTACACTTCGCGCGTGGGTAAGAGATTTCAAATCAGCGTATATGATTTAAATACACATAAAAGCCAAGTTGTGACAATAAATGCAGGCAGTGCTGAGCAACCCAGTTGGTCTCCTGATGGCCGTTTTATCGTTTATCGCAAGCGGGTAAATGGTAACTTTAACATTTTCATCAAGCGTCTGGGTGGTGACCGAGTTCGGCAACTGACCTTCTCAGGAAAAAGCCACAGTCCCTCCTGGTCTCCTTATTTTAAGCACTAAGCCTCGAAATTCTGAAAAAAATGTTGTCAGGTGGAAAAGTTTCGGTTACCATTTATATATACCGCTAAAAAAGACTATTGGCTTTAAAATCAAGACCTTTGGAAATTCGCAGGTTATGGAATATTTATAAAATATCTATAATATTTGTTGTTATTTAAGCATAATTATATGATAATACCTCCATACCAAATTTTTATAACAGCAATAAATTCTGAAGTTTAATTCCTTTTGGAGAGCTTTTGTGCTTAAGGGGATTTTATACAGTTATTTTTTTAGACTTAATCGGGGACAACTTTAGGCGAGGTTATTATATGAATAAATTTAATTGGAAAATGGTAGTTGCAGCAGTTTTAATGATGTTTTTGTCCACGGCATGTTCAAAGAAACTCATGCCCCCTGAAATCGAAACATCAAGTGGTGGAGTAGAAAGTTCTGACTTTACCGCATCCAACGGAACCTCATCTGAGGACAATGCATTCGGTGGTTCGGGTGGTCCTGGCGATTCTGGGTTTTTTAGCGAAGAGCCAGTTCTCGAAAGCTCCAACTTTTCCAGTGGTAGTGCTGGTAATGGTGATTCTGGTATGATGGCAGGCGGTTCAGCCACGGGTCCTGATGGAGCCGATGGCTCTTCAATGGACGGTTTTGGTTCATCCAACCGAGCTGATATTGGCAATGGTTCGTCTGGTTCCTTTAACGCTAATCCTTTTGATGGTGGAGATAGTGGAACCCAAGAGGCTCGACTAAAATCTTTCCATGCTACCGCGGATCTCAAGGATATCCATTTCAACTTTGATCAATATGATCTCGACAGCAATACCAAAAAAGTGCTCGAAGAGAATGCAACCTTCCTAAAGAGCAACCCAGATATGAGGGTTGAAATCCAGGGACATTGTGACGAGAGAGGTACCAATAACTATAATATCGCTCTTGGCGAACGTCGGGCTCACTCCACAAAGAAGTATCTAGTGTCTCAAGGGGTTGCTTCGAGTCGGGTGAATATTATCAGCTATGGTGAAGAGAAACCTTTCTGCTCTGACAGCAATGAAAACTGCTGGTTCCAAAACAGAAGAGCGCATTTCATGGTAGCAAGATAACTGAGTTTATCGGTTTGTAATAATTCGTATATAATAGGCCGCACTGGGTTAACTCCCGGTGCGGCTTTTTTTTTAACGAATCTCGTAATAAACGGTTTCCGATGCTATGGGGAAAAGAGTAAAACTTATGAAATCCATTAAATCGTCTATCCTCTTCCTTTTGTTTTTATCAGTTATGCTGATACCCCTGAATGCATCGGCGCAATTGTTTGGTTCTGACGATGAGAAATGGGAAAAAGTTTTTATAGGTTTAAAAAAAATTAACTCTCGCCTGGTAAGGCTCGAGACTTCTGAGATGGTAAGCTTGAGGCATCAGCTTGAAGATTTATTACGCCAGATAGAAGAAGTTAAACAAACCCTCCCACAATTGCAGGGGTCCGTTGAGTTGAATAAATCGGAGACCCTGTCCAATTTATCTAAAATTAGATCCCAAGTAAGCGATCTAGAAGCTGAAGTCAAACATCAGGTGCTGGCAAAAATAGATAAACAAAGTAATATCCTTGATCGTTTTCAGAAAGACCAGACCAGTTTAAAGAAAGGGTTGGCTCAAGATATAGAACAATTCGAAAAGATGAACAAAGAAAACTTTCAAAGTTTTGCCTCAGCGAATAGAAGCACATTAGAAATAGTCGTGCAAAGATTGGCAGCTCTGGATGAGACAACAAAAAAGAGTTTTGAAGATACTAAGGGGCTTTTTATAACTGATGTTATTCCTGCCATGGCCAAGGAAAACCTCGATAACAGAAAAGCAATTCTAGAAGATCTTTCGAAATCGCGTGAGACCAGCGAAAATGCATTGGCGGGGCTGTCTGAAAAAAGCAAAATGTTGGTCGATATTCTTGGGGAAAACTTAAAGCAAGGTGTGGAGACAAAAGAACAGATTGCATCCATCAATGAAACTCTTGTTGCAGCTAATAATAATTTGGCGGTTAACAATAAAAACTTGATGGTTGCAGATCAAAAAATTAACAAATTAGCTGAGACCTTAAAGGCCCTTCGGGTGCAAAATGCTGCATCCAGTGAAACTCTTGTAGTATTGAAAAAAGGTTTAATTGAAGGAGGAGAGTTTGATCGGTTAGCAGATGAAAAGATTAATAAGCTCGTTGAGAACTCTGCGCAGCTGATTGCAAATGCGAACAAACTCGAGGAGTCTGTGCTCGGTGAATTGAAACAGTCCTCGCAGAAAGAAGATTCAAATCTGGATAAAATCAATCTGGCTAATGAAAAACTTTCGCGCTTAATTGAGATTTTAAAAGCGATGGCAATTGAACAAGGCAAGTTAAGCCAGGTGGTAAAGGCTCAAACTGCAATGAGCAAGGCACAGGCGGGATTGGTGAAAAATCATGAAAGTATTAGGAAAGCTCTTGCTGACTTGCGCAACAAAGCAAATGTAAATATTTCTAGAAATGAAGACATTACGAAAGTTTTAGGAAAGCTCGAAAAGAATAATTCAGGTGCTTCTTCAAAGTCCGAGAAATAAGCGAAGAATCAATAAACAGCCTTACCGGGTTCTACTATTAAGGCTCCCTATTTTTAGCCGAGAATTTATTCGGTGTGGATAATCTCTCTCAATGGCAAAAGCAACTACCATTTTCAGCTGTCAAAAATGTGGCCATCAGGCTCCGAAATGGTTGGGTAGATGTCCCGAATGTAGTTCATGGAATAGTTTTGCCGAAGAGAGCCATCAACCCATATCTTCAAAATCGCGGCATAAAACAAAATCCCCCCCCCCTTCTCCAATAACTAAAGTCCAATCTGTTCAGGAAAACCGTATGACCACAGGCATCGGTGAGTTTGACCGGGTTCTGGGGGGCGGCATGGTTGAAGGATCGCTTATACTTATTGGCGGTGAACCCGGTATAGGAAAGTCAACTCTTGTCTTGCAAAGTATGGGGCATCTCGCAAAGTTGGGAAAGAATGTTCTTTATGTTTCTGGAGAAGAATCGGGTTCGCAGATCAAATTGCGCGCAGAGAGGTTAGATGCTCTTTCCGATAACCTTTTGATCTGTTCCGAAATTTGCATTGAAAGCATTATCAAATGGATTGATAAAATTCAGCCCGATGTTTTGGTTCTGGACTCTGTACAAACCTTTTATACGGAAGACTTGCAGTCGGCTCCGGGCAGCATTGGTCAGGTTCGTGAAGTCGCATTTAAAATTTTCCAGGAAATTAAACATCGAAACCTTCCTACACTTTTGATCGGTCATATAAATAAAGACGGCGCAATTGCTGGTCCCAAATCGCTGGAGCATATTGTGGACACAGTAGTATACTTCGAAGGCGAACAGGGACATGCTTATCGAGCTTTACGAGCCATAAAAAATAGATTTGGTCCAACTCCTGAAATCGGAGTATTTCAAATGGCACCTACGGGATTAGTTCCCGTCGAGAATCCTTCAGAGTGGTTTTTAGCAGAACGGCCCGAGGATTCTGCTGGATCGGCTATCGTTGCAACGTTAGAGGGAAGCCGTACCCTATTGGTTGAAGTGCAGGCACTAGTAACCACTTCATCTTCTATCGGTATGCCACGACGAATGGCAACGGGATTTGACCACAATCGCATGTCCCTTCTGATTGCTATTATGGAAAAGAGGTTAGGAATGAACCTTCAGGGAGAGGATATTTTTGTAAACCTTGCAGGGGGTATTAAGATCACAGAACCCGCTTTGGATCTGGGAGTGGCAGCAGCTATTGCAAGCAGCTTTCAAAATCGCCCCATCGACCCAGAATTGGTGTTGTTGGGAGAAGTAGGTTTAACTGGCGAAGTTCGTACCGTTATGCAGCTTGATGCCCGATTGATTGAAGCGCGAAGATTGGGATTCAAACGTTGCATTGTTCCGAATTCGGCCAAAAAGACAAGAAATCTTTTGACTGATGGTATTGATATTAGTTTTGCAAAAAACCTGTCAGAAGTTTTTGAACAAATTTTTTAATGGGATTTTTCGATGAGTGTTTGCGCGGTGGTGCCAGCAGGAGGGGCGGGAACTCGTATGGGAGGAACTGTTCCCAAACAGTTTCAAGAGTTGAGTGGAAAACCTATCCTCTATTACACACTTAAAACACTCCAAAATTGTGGCCTCATTTCCGAGTTGATTCTAGTGGTGCCAGAAAAAGAATATGACAAGGCCTGCGTTGATTGGCTGGGTAAGCCCGAAATCGTAACAAAAGTTGTTATAGGGGGCGAAAAAAGACAAGACTCCGTCTATAACGGGTTTTGTGAGGTTTCTCCGCAAACAGAAATTGTATTAGTGCATGATGGCGTACGGCCTTTTTTATCGCATCGAATGATTCAGGAATCAGTCGATGTGGCCAGAGAATATGGCGCAGCTATCACCGCAATTCCAGTACATGATACGATAAAAAGGGTAGATGCTTCTGGTTTGGTTTCGCAGACAGTTGATCGGGAGGGCTTGTGGAGAGTCCAAACCCCTCAGGTGTTTCGTTATGAACTTTTGCAAGAGGCATTCAAAAAAGCGAATTCCGAAAAATTTTATGGAACCGATGAAGGCACCTTGATAGAGCACCTTGGAAAGCCAGTAAAGGTTGTTGAAGGTTCGGAACAAAATATAAAAATCACACGACCTGAAGATCTTGGGCTGAGCGAAATTTTTATTTCCAAGGCCTTTCCAGGAAATTAGACCTCTCTAAAATAAAATGCTTCTAAAATAAAAATTAGGCATCTAAAATTTAAAGCTATAAACAAAATCTTAAATTAAATCAGGAGAAATATAATGCTGCAACCTGGAACCGAAGCGCCCGCTTTTTCTGTAAATGATCATAATGGCAATTCGATAAACTTAAAGGATTATCTAGGGAAAAAAATAGTGCTATGGTTTTACCCCAAGGCGGATACCCCAGGGTGTACGATGGAAGGCCAGGGGTTTCGCGATGATTTTAAGAAGTTTGAGGAGAAAGGGATTCAAGTTTTCGGGGTGAGTCTGGACAATGAAAAAGACAATAAAGCCTTTGCTGAAAAGTATTCATTTTCTTATCCCTTACTCTGTGATGTGAAAAAAGATATTGCTTTGGCTTACCAGGCTATTAAAAGTGCCGATGACCAATATGCAGCTCGAATTAGTTATGTGATTGGTGAAGATGGGAAAATATTGGAAAGTATTGAAAGTGTCGATACCAAAAACCATTCAAATGATTTGTGTTCTCGATATTAAAATAGCTGTGTTTTTAGCATTTAACTGTAGTGGAGTGAGCTATGGCTTATAAGGATACCCTGATTCCGGAACCTCTCGATGATGGCCAGAAAAAGGAAAAAAAAGAAATTCTTCATAAGAGAATTTCTCCGGTCAATTTTGAAGATATAAATGATGTCGGGGATCTGGTTGAATCTTTTCAGTCGGCTTCGATTCAGGCGAGGAACCTCGGTCAGTGCGCCCAGATATTTGGGAAAATGCTTCAAGATGACGAGCGTCCAACCATAATGCTGGGTCTCGCGGGACCGCTGATTGCTGCAGGGTTGAGGAAGGTGATCCGCGATATGGTTCATTACAATATGGTCGATGTCATCGTGTCAACGGGAGCGGTTCTCTATCAGGATTATTATAATGCTCTGGGTGGCGGTCATTATTATGGAAGTCCTACTGCTGATGATGCAAAACTTCGCGAACTTTTTATTGATCGTATTTATGATACATATGTCGATGATGAACTATTTGTTGATGATGATATGCTGATTGGGGAGTTTGCCGATAAGCTGGAACCGAGAAACTATTCCAGCCGCGAATTCATTTCTCTTCTTTCTGATACGATTGACGATGAAGAGTCAATTCTGGTGACGGCTCGTAAAAATAATATTCCAATTTTTTGCCCTGCTCTAAACGATTCGAGTATAGGAATTGGACTTACCGAGCATTATTACAACTGTCGCAAAGAAGGGCGAAAACCTATTACCATCGATTCCATCCGCGATAATTATGAGCTCACTCAAATTGTTGTGAATTCATCACGGACTTCGGCATTTTATGTGGCAGGTGGTGTGCCGAAAAACTATATTAATGATTCAGTTGTTATGGCTTATATTTTTGGCAAGGATACTGGAGGCCATAAATACGCGGTACAAGTGACTACTGATTCGCCACATTGGGGTGGATTGAGTGGCAGTACGCTTGGCGAGGCGCAATCATGGGGAAAGGTCAATAAAGAGGCGAGCCATAGTATGGCATTTGTAGAGCCCAGCGTTTCTTTGCCTTTGATCTACGGTCATGCTTTTCAAAAAGGTCTATATAAAGGAAGGTCTAGATTGAAGTATGAGTGGGAAGGGGATACCCTTAAGAAAATGACAGCTGACGGTTAATTGTGTTTCGCGAATTCATCATTCAGATCTAGAAAAATCCTTGCTCTATCAATTTGAGGAATCGCCTCTAGTCGCGATTTAACTTCATTGATTCGTTTTTGAACTCCTTCCATCTCTTGGTGACCCTCCATTTGCAGGAATACATCTAATAAAATCTTTCCCTTGATATGGTGAGTGCGAATTTCAGGGTCCGATTTTACTCCGCGCATATTTTTAAAAACTGGTTTCGTGATTTCAATCAATTCTTTTCGCGTCAGGGGATAAAGATTTTCGACCTCGGCATCGAGTTCTCCATCTACATGAACGAGAACATCCTGCACATTGTCAAAGGCTTTTATCACATTTCTTCTTACCACTTCTGCAACACCATGGCCTTCTGTAACGGTCATTTCCGGGTCAACCAAAATATGAACATCTATGAGGATTTCTCCGCCAATGGTGCGTGAGCGTAAATCATGAAAATGAATGACTTCAGGTATTTCGTTCAAGATGGCGAAGATTTTTTTGGTGTGCTCTTCACTTAATGCGGTGTCCATTAAATCCCGAAAACCTTCACGTGAAAAATCATAACCTACCTTGCAGACCATTAAGCCGACCAAGCCTCCTGCAAGTGGATCCATAATGGCAATGCCGTTCCACGCTCCTAGAATACCGATAAATGCTGCAATGGATGAAATCGCATCGGTGCGATGGTGCCAGGCATTTGCGATCAGAGAGGGACTCTTTGAGGTTTCGCCAATTTTGCGAGTGTAGCGGTATAGACCTTCATTAATAAGGACAGAAAGAATTGCAATGGTGGCAGCTAATCCACCTGGTTCTTTCTCTACGCTCTGGGTTATCGTCTCCCAGGCTTCATAGGCCACTCCTAACCCCGTGATAATAATCAGCAGTCCTACCACTGTTGTGCCAATGGTCTCGGCTCGCCCATGGCCATAGGGATGATTTTTATCAGGCGGTAGTTGCCCCACGCCATGAGAGAAATAAACAACCGCGTCAGTAATGAGATCGGATAAGGAATGGAAGGCATCTGCAACTAGGGCCATGCTGTTGCCAAAAACTCCTCCGGCAAACTTAATAAGTGAAAGGAAGAGGTTGGCGATGGCTCCTACGGCAATGGCTTTGGTTCCAGGTGTCATGGGGTTTTAGAGTTCTTGTTTAATAACTTTATTATTTTAACATTTGCAGCAGGGAAGGGGTATTGCTCCAATTCATTTGGTTTTACCCATTTCCAGTCATCACATGCAGTGGGGGAGAGTGTCCCTGAATATATTTGGCATTGAAAAACATGAAGCGTTACCCGAAAGCGAGTATAGCTATGGCGGTGAGTCATTAACTTTTCCCCAATGCGAATATTAACTCCAAGCTCTTCCTTTATTTCTCGACGCAAACATTCCGTTTCTGTTTCACCCGATTCCCTTTTTCCACCAGGAAACTCCCAAAGTCCACCCATTAATCCTTTGGCTCTACGCTTTTGAATGTACACACACCCTTTTTTTAAAATCACTGCTGCACTAACCTGAAGTTTGGATATTTTAATCGTGGTCTTAGAGGGTGGAAAGAATTCCTGTTTGTCAGATTGATTGGCTTCGCAAAGTCGCTTGAGTGGACACTCTTTGCAGAAAGGATTATTTGGAAGACAGACGGTGGCACCCAGCTCCATGAAAGCCTGGTTGAAATCACCACACCTTTTTTCAGGGAGTAAATCTTCCATAGTGTTCCAGAGTCGTGTCTCTGATTTTTTGTTATTCCCATTGTCATTTAACAACATCAATCTTGACAATACTCGCTTTACATTGCCATCTAAAACGGGAACCCTTTTATCAAAAGCGATACTCAACACGGCCCCTGCCGTGTAGCGTCCGACACCGGGTAATTCTAAAATATTTTTCATTGAGTCAGGAACTTTGCCTTTAAATTCGTGTTGGATATGAATTGCAGATTTTCTCAAGTTCCTGGCGCGCGAATAATATCCTAGTCCCTCCCAATGTTTCAGTACATTTGTTTCACTTGCGGCGGCCAACTTTTTAACTGTTGGGAAAGATTTCATCCATTTTTTATAATAGGGGATAACCGTTTTGACCTGCGTTTGTTGCAGCATAAATTCTGATACGAGAATTCGATAGGGATCGAGGTTTTTACGCCAGGGCATATCGCGTTTTTGCTCGTCATACCAATTTAGTAGGCGAGATTGTAGATTTTTTATTTTTTTGAGTGCAATCATAATGGAAGGCAAGGTCTCAATAGAAATTGCGCACTGATTTAATAACAGAATGATGTCCTAATAATTGCGATCTGCGGCTCTAACTAGAGGGTTGTCTGGCTCTCATTTAGCAGTTTAGACCCCTTGGGTTTCCTTGCTCCAGATTATTTTATGCAATTGGGTTTGCAGGCGAACGGGGAGCCGGTCTTCAAGAATCCATTTGACCATCTCCTTCAGCTCAAGTTTATCAAAAACAGGAGAAAATAGAATAGGAGCGGTTTCATTGATCTTATGCTTTTTTATTAAGTCGCGGCTCCATTCATAATCCTGTCTATTCAGGATTACGAATTTAACTTCATCATGTGGGGCAAGGAGTTTTAAATTATCCAGATTATTCTTTTCATGCTCACCACTTCCGGGACATTTTATATCCATAATCTTTATTACATCTCGAGGTACTTTTTTCAGTGACAATGAACCTCCCGTTTCCAGCATGACTTGATAGCCATTTTTAAGAAGTGTATTCATTAAGGGGTAGACGTCTTCCTGCATCAACGGTTCTCCGCCGGTGATTTCAACAAGGTTTACCCCAAAACTTTCTACTTCTTTAAGCGTTTGATCAATGCTCTGGGTTTTCCCCTCATGGAAGGCATAGGCCGTGTCACACCAGACGCACCGAAGGTTGCAACCGGTCAATCGAATGAAAACACAGGGTAACCCTGTGTGGGAGGATTCCCCCTGAACGCTCAAATAAATTTCGTTAACTTTAATCATTTCGTAAGTGTTATAGCAAGACGGGTACAGAGTAGAAAGTATAGTGCATTTTCAAGTCTCTTGAACCTGTTTTGAGGGTAGAGCAATAATGAAGGTAGAACCTTCTCCTAAAGAACTTTTTGCTGTGATAGTGCCGCCGTGACGTTCAATTATTCTTTTGCAAATAGAAAGGCCCATTCCCGTGCCTTCATATTCGCTTCTTCCAACCAGTCGCTCAAGAGGTTTGAATGCTTTTTCCATATATTTTTGATTGAAGCCGATGCCATTATCCTTAACTGATATTTTGTGAATAAAGTTTCCATTGGAGGAGTGAGATAATTCAGATGTGATTTCAATGACAGGTGGATTTCCATTTTTTTGAAACTTCAGAGAATTGCTGATCAAATTGGTGAACACCTGCTGTATTTGAAATGGATGAATTTCTATTTCTGGTAAAGGACCTAATTGGATTTTCCCCTTTGATTTTCTGATTTTTAATTCTAAGTCTAATAATACTTGTTGGATGACGTCTTCCAATTTAATTGGATGGAATTCATAATCCGTTTGCGCGATCACTTTGGAGTAATTGAGAAGATCCGAAATCAGGAGGCTCATTCTTCGCGATGCGTTCTGCATTCGTTTAAGGTATTCGGAGCCTTTCTCATTAGAGAAATCAGGATTGGAACTTAAAAGAAATTGTTCAAGTCGATCTCCAAACGTTACAATTTTCCGTAAGGGCTCGTTGAAGTCATGCGAAGCGATATAGATAAAGTCCTTAAGTTCATTATTCCTTTTCTCAAGCTCTTTGGAGTATTTTTGAAGCTCCCAAGATTTTTTTTCAAGATTATTGACAACATAATTAATCTCATCGATCAAGTGATTATAAGCAGTGCATAGTTCTGCAACTTCGTCTTTGCTTTCCGTTAGAATAGGAGGCCGCCTTTGGCCTGGAGAAAATTTTAGTGCCGCATCTTTTAATTTAATAATGTCTTTTGTAAGGATTTGGCTGAGAGTTACTGTTATAAGAGTGCCGATTAAAAGTATTGCCATACATACAAGCAGGGTTCTCATTTTTGCAGCCTGCATTTGTTGCTGTAAATTTTTTAAAGAGTAACCAATAATTAAATTTCCAAAAGTTTCCTTTTCAAAATGGATCGGTGTGGAGAAAAAACAAATATCTCCGATATGAAATAATTCTTTAGTATGAATAGATGCAGGTAAGTTTAATTTTGAATTATTAGGATTGTAGGAAGAGATGAGATGATCCTTCTCATTAAAAATCCCTAAATAGGCCAGATCGGGATTTTTTTTCATTCCTTCTACTGTTTGAGTGAGTGCTGTAAAGTCCAGAAATTTGTAACTTGCCCCAATGGTGGTAGAAAAGATCGCACCCATTTCCTGAACTTTTTTTCCTAATCGTAGGTTCGCATCTTTTTCCTGTTGCTGTGTAGAATAAAATGCGATGAAGGAAATGGTAAGGGTCAAGGTCAACATGGAACAAAGCATAAACTTTGTGCGAATGGAATAACCTGAAATTTTTCTTATTGGTGAAAACATTCTAGGGTTGGGGCCTTGTTCTAATAAGCATAAATTGAATCCTTTATGATTAATGAAAATATCATTTTACATGTATTAGAATTTTATCAGTAATGGCTGGGTTATAAGGAACATGGTCGGCATAAGAAAACAGAGCACGAATAACATGCTGGCCTGAAACAAGGTTCACAGTTTTGCATTTTGAACCATCCGACATATGAATTGCATCATTTTTTCCTATGGGAATATCCAAGTCGCTAGGCAGTGAAGAAAATAGAATATGATGATGCCCATATCCTTCCCTCACCCCATTGTCTTCATGCTCAAGAATTATGCCTTCTATTTTCATGCAAATTTTAACTGGATTGCTTACAATCTCATTTGGTTTGGGTTCAACAATGGTTACCTTGGCTTTTGGGGTGCCCAAGGCAGTGGAAGAAATCAAAGCAAAACTAAAAATTAGGATAAAAATATACTTGGTTTGCCTCATGATGGCTCCAGAGTATGAAAATAGTTATTCCAATGTAATTGTATCTTTATTTCTCAATTAAAATAGACATTTTATTTTAAAAAAATATAACTGCTATGTTGTAAAGATATCCTTCGTGATCAATATTCACATGTCGGAACGCCTTAAATTAAGAGCTTATTAAGTCTATGGTTCCTGAAATTCAGGTAGAATGCAAAGAGAAAAAATTGGAGCCAACTAAAACACAACAAGCTCGGTTTTCTTGCAAATGATTAGAATAATTTCCATCATCTTACTGGTTAATGTTTTTCTGATAGGTTCTTCACTTAATCCAGTCAGGGCAAAAGAAATATCTGATTGGGGAAGGATAAATCCGAAGCTTAAAAGGGTTTTGCCTTTAAAAAGTACTGGAAACCCTGATGATGAAAATGAATGCCTTCTTTGCCATAAAAAATATATCAGAGCATTTGGAAAAACAATTCACGCTAAAATATTTGTTTCCCGAAAAGGAAAACTTTTAGGGAGTGCTTGTGAAACCTGCCATGGGCCGATGGTCAGGCACTTACGAGGTAAAACTCGTAAAGAAAGAAACTCTTCAGTTGTCTCCTTTAAATCAATAAGCCAGAAAAAGAAAGATTTTATTTGTCTTCAATGTCACGATGGGGGATCGAATGACTATTGGCAGGGTAGCTTGCATGAAATGTCGGATGTCACATGTATTGATTGCCATTATATATTGAAAAAGAGAAGTAAACGCGGACCTTATATAAGTGAAAACCCGAATAGAACATGCTTCCAATGTCATAGAGGGGTAAGAGCAAAATTTCAAAGGGCATCTCACATGCCAGAAAGAGAAGGAAAGGTTCTATGTAGCAATTGTCACGATGCCCATGGAGGGCCAGGTGATAGTCTTCTAAAACGACCTACGGTTAATGAAACCTGCTATCAATGCCATCAGGAAAAGCGTGGTCCAAATATCTGGGAACACCCGCCGGTTCGAGAAAACTGTTCCAACTGCCACGATCCTCATGGATCCAACTTCAAGGCGCTTTTAAAATTAAAGCCACCCTATCTTTGTCAGCAATGCCATATGAATGAATTTCATCCTAGTTCTATTTATGAGGGAAGTGATCTTGCTAATAATGAAGAGCGTATTATTGAAAAATCTTGTTTAAATTGTCATAGTGTGATCCATGGTTCGAGTCATCCATCAGGAGCGAGATTCCAAAGGTAATTTGCCGACACTTGCATAGGGTTTTATTTTTATGAGATCAATTAAAATCCTGAATTTAGTTCCAACTGTTTTTTTTCTCTTTCTCCTCACGGGTATTTCTCATTCGCAGGAAAATTTGCAGAGTATTGTTCCAAAAATCCCTGTCCAAAAAGGAGGGTTGGAATCCGTCTTGCTTGATGGATTGGAAAAAGACCAAGACTGGGTGGAAGAAGGATTAACTGGGAATTATAGTATGGGCGGTGTTGGGGCGGTTTTAAGCAATCAGTCTTCCAGGCTCATGAAATTTAATGGGATGAAGAATGATTCCGGATATTTTCATGGTAATGCCGACCTTTCTTATCATCGAGGCTCTTATTTTGCGAATTTTTTAGCAGAAGATATCGGATTTGAAAACCGGAATCTTCTTTTAGATTTCGGGAAATACGATGATTATAAACTCACGGCCAGCTTCAGTCAGAGCTCCCAACTTTTGACGGATAATAGCAAGACTCCCTTGGAAGGGTTGGGTGGAAGTAATTTTACTCTTCCCACAGGTTTTGTTACAGGCCCGAGTGGGGCGACCATATCAGTTGCAGGGGTAAAGGACTCGGACTTGAAAATAGACGGTAGAGATACTACAGTATTTGGGTTTTTAAAATCAGTCGGGAAAAATACGTTTGGCTTGAACTACAAAAGAGAAACAAAAAATGGCTCCAGATCGTTGGGAGCGGTTGTGGGCACCAACGGTGGAAATGCAAGAAGCATCGTATTGCCAGAAACATTTGATCAAACTACCAATGAGATGACTGCGAGTTTTTTACATGTTGATGAAAACAGCCAGCTTAAAGTCGAGTACTTTCTTTCCCTGTTTGACAATCGAATAGAATCGGTAACTTTTCAAAGTCCTTATTCCGGAGATATCGATTTAAGCGTCGGCGGGGTAGTCACGGCCCCCGGTGCAGGGCTTATTTCAAGGGCTCCGGATAATAGTTATCACCGGTTCAGCGCATCGGGTCGCTGGAACTTATCAAGAACCGCCAGGGTTTCCGCTGTTATGGAATATGGATTGATGTCGCAGGATGATAAATTGTTCGCCTTTGCATTGGGTACCAGTACCGATCTTCTTCCCCGCCAATCAGCGGAAGCAAAAACACACAGCCTCCATTTTAGTCTCAATGCTTCTGCCCGACCGGTGAAAAATCTAAGTGTGAGTACCCATTACCGGCATTACCAAACTATCAACGATACGCCCAGCACTTTGTTTTTAGCTGTTGTCAATGACACACAGGGTCAGGTTGCTGGAAATAGCGCAAGGGCTCTGATCAGCCAACCTTATGATACGACTCAGGATCAGATGAAGCTGGATGCTTCATATAGGGTTTTCAAGGCGACTCATTTTAAGCTGGGGTATGAAGTTGAACTCATGCAACGCAGTCACCGGGCAGTTGAAGAGTCTTGGGAAAATACATTTAAAGGCAGCATCCGGTCCACCTATATCCCTAATACCAGTATCAACCTTAAAGGCTCCTTTGCAAAAAAAGTTGCCGATGAATACGATGCCTTTCAAATATTCTCTGACCGACATACAGCTTCTTTTGTAGCAGGTTCTTCAGGATTTGATTCGCTTCCGGAGTTACGAAGGCTGGATGTTGCCAACCGGGATAGATCAAAAATGGGTGCTAACATCTCGTGGTTCCCTTCAGATTTTTATACCTTTGGAATCAATTACCAATATCAGGAAGACGATCACCCGGAATCGCCGATGGGATTAAGAACCCGTCGCAATCAAAATGTAACATTTGATGCCAACTATTCTCCGAGTGATACGCAATCAATTTTTATTTTCTACACTTTTTCGAAAATGGATGCCGAGCAAAATGGCAGAGACCATAATCAATTTGCTGCAGGCTCAGCAAACGATGTGACCCGAAACTGGCGTGTGGATCATGACGACAAAACCCATACTATAGGCTTGGGATCACGTACCAAGTTCATGGAAAACCGATTGTCCTTTAACATTGACTATAGCTTTACGCAAAGTATCAGTAATACTACCTTTGCTGCGGGATCCAATGCCGCTGTAGCCAACCCTACTGAAATGCCCAACCTTGGTACGGTAAGGCATAGTTTTGAAACAATAGGGGAGTATAAAATAAATGAAAACTTGAGTTGGGGGATCAGTTATTTATATGAAAATTATAAGGAAGATGATTTCGCGACGGATAATTTCGACCCAGGTTCAGTATTTGATACCGGTACTATAGCCAGTGTGATTCCACTTACCGGTTCTAATCAAGACTACAATGGCCATATTTTTATGGTGTTCGCTTCCTACCAGTTAGGGAATTAATTGTTTGCAGCAATTATTTGGACTTTACTCGCTAAAATATTAAGCTTAGACTTATTTTTTTATTTAAGGAAGAAAACTTGTGGCAAAATTTTATACAGAACTTGATGCAAAATTAGAGGAATTTATTGCTAACCAAAAAATATTTTTTGTGGGCACCGCCGGTCAAGAAAGTCGTGTCAATGTGTCTCCCAAGGGTATGGACAGTCTTCGAATTCTGAATGCAAATCAGTTGATATGGCTCAATCTCACTGGAAGTGGTAACGAAACTGCGGCCCATGTGCTGGAGCAGCCTCGTATGACGCTCATGTTCTGCGCGTTTGAAGGAAAACCGCTGATATTAAGAGTTTATGGAAAAGCCAAAGCCGTTCACCCGAGGGATGACGAATGGGCGGAGTGGATTGACCGGTTTCCAAAATACCCAGGCTCGCGACAAATATTTTTACTTGATATCGATTCTGTGCAAACCTCATGCGGTTTTGCTGTACCCAACTACCAACATCAGGAAGATCGTGGTGATCTTATTTATTGGACGGAGAAAATTGGTGAAGATGGAGTGAAAAACTATTGGAAAGAAAAAAATCAGGTAAGCATTGATGGCAAGCCCACCGAGATTTTTAAGTAAACTCGGGGCCAATTTGGAGCTAACACTCTGGTAAAGGTATTTTGTTTGTCATATGCCTAAGCGGCTGGTGAGAATGCGTGTTCCCATGCGGGCTTTGGCGGTGAAGTCTGCCCATGATCGTAATTTGGTGATCTGCTTCATAAGGTAGGTGGGACTGCGATAGAACCGTGCATGGCATTCGTCCTGAAGTTCCCGTAATTCTTCTTCAGAGAAATCTTTGTTCCAGAATTTGATTTTAAAATCGGCAGATGGATTTTCTGCGAATTCCTGCCAGTAATCTTCTGGAACGATTCCCTCCTCCAGCATTTGAAAATAAAGTTCTACTTTAGGGTAGGGTGTGCAGATGGAAAATTGCGCGTAATCGGGTTTTAGTTTTTTTGCGAAGTTTACGGTTTCGAACATTTCTTCTTTAGTTTCGTGAGGAATGCCGATCATCATATAAGCGAAGAACCCAATTCCCGCATCTCGCGTCATTTTACAGGCGCGTTCCACTTTTTCAGGAGTCTGGCCTTTCTGCAGGTATTTCAGGTGTTTTGGGCTGGCTGATTCTATTCCAAAATGGATGCGATAACAGCCCGCCCGTTTCAACGCCGCGACAACTTCTTCGTTGATAGTATCAACACGGGCAGAAATTTTGAAATGGATTTTAATGCCGCGCTCGACAATAAGATCGCAAATGGCGAGAACATTCTTTTTATCGATAGTGATTGTATCGTCTACAAAGAATAGATCATCGACTCCCATTTTTGCCAATTGTTCAACTTCATCGACCACATTTTCAGGGCTGCGAATACGAAACTTGGTTTTGCGAATATCGCAGAATGAACAAGCCGCTGGGCAACCGCGTGTCGCTTGAATGGTGAAAAATTGCCTGCCTTCACCAATAATATGTTTGTAGCTTCCAATATCTACCAGATGTCGTGCGGGAAACGGTAGTTCATTCAGATCCAGCAGTTCCGTTTCTGCAGGGTTGACATGCTCTTCACCATTTGCTTTGTACCCAAGGCCGTTGATGGGTTTTAATGATTTTTTATTTTCCAGTGCCTGAATCAAGCTGGTGAAAATCTTTTCACCTTCACCGAATACCACATAATCGATTTCGGGTTGATGCAGTGTTTCCTTAGAATATAAATTTACATGCGGCCCACCGAGGCAAACTTTAAGATTTGGGTTCTCCTGCTTGAGAAGGCGCGCGGTGTGTAAGGCATCCAGTAGATTGAAGGTCATAATGCTCATAGCGACCATATCGGGCTGAATCTCCCTCACGCGGCGGGATAATTCTTCCTGAGAAACATTTTCAGGAGGACAATCGATGAAATCAGGCCGGTTACCTGTTTCGCGCTCATAATAAGCCGCAACATAGAGCAACCCCAGTTTCGGGTAGTAGCCTTTGCCACCTTCGAGTGCTTTAGGCACCGAAGATTCAAGGGAGATGGTTTCGGGTGGGACGAGGAATAAAATTTTCATGGGCTTGAACCACTTTTTCCTTTAAAATCAGACTCTTATTTTACCACAAATTATTTTGAAAGGACGGTCTAGAGTGAAGCCTGTCGTCACAGTAACCAATTTGTTTCCTGAAAAAGCGTTGGAAAAACTAAGTCCTCATTGTGATTTGAGAACCAATCAGACCGACCATCCTCCTTCTGCTTCGGATTTAGAAAAAATAGCCTCCGAAAGCGTTGTTATGATCACTTACTTATCGGACAAAATTGGTCCGGGCATTATAGATAATGGTCCAAATTTAAAACTTATTGCCAATTATGGGGCCGGATTCAATAATATTGACGTGGCTTATGCCTCTAATCATGGAATCTGGGTCACTAACACTCCGGGAGTTTTGCACGAAACCACCGCCGATCTGACCTGGGCGATGATCCTGGGTGCGGCGCGAAACATTGTTCCGGCTGAGCGGTTTACCCGCGAAAACCGTTTCAAAGGGTGGTCTGCAAAAATGTATCTGGGGGGAGATGTTTATGGTAAGACCCTGGGAGTTATCGGTTGTGGTGAGATAGGTTCAGCGGTGGCCCGGCGAGCGTCTGGATTTAATATGAAAGTTCTTTATTGCAATAGAAACCGCATGGCTGAGGAAAAAGAAAATGCCTTAAATGCGCAATTTGCAGCGTTGGAAGATTTGCTGCGGCAATCTGATTTTGTGACAGTGCATGCTCCGCTTACAGAACAAACAAAATATATGATTGGAAAAGAGCAATTGTTGATGATGAAACCTACTGCATATTTAATTCATACCGGACGCGGTAAAGTGGTGGATGATGCAGCATTGGTTGAAGTACTAAAAGATGGGAAAATTGCAGGTGCCGCGTTGGATGTTTATGAAAACGAACCAGCTCTAACCGAGGGTATGACAGAATTGGAAAATCTGATGCTGCTGCCGCATATTGGCAGTGCAAGCTTCGAAACTCGCGATCGCATGGCGGATCTTCTGGTGGATAATGTGTTAGATGTTATAGGCGGAAAAACTCCGCCTTGCCTAGTGCCGGGGTGGGGAAAATAGCCTTAAACGTTAAACCGAAAATGCATAATGTCGCCGTCTTGAACTACATAATCCTTACCTTCGACCCGTAGTTTGCCAGCTTCTTTAATGGCTGCTTCGGTTTTGTATTTTTCCAAATCTTCTAAGCAATAAACTTCAGCGCGGATAAAACCTTTTTCAAAGTCTGAATGGATGGCTCCTGCCGCTTGCGGGGCTTTTGAGTTTTTTGGAATCGTCCAAGCCCGGGTTTCCTTTTCTCCTGCGGTGAAATACGTGGAGAGTTCCAGCAGTCCATAGCCGGTGGCGATCATACGGTCGAGTCCGGTTTCAGTCAGCCCCATTTCTTCCATAAACATTTGCTGTTCCTCGGGGTCTTCCATTTCCATAATCTCACCTTCGATTTTTCCAGCAAGCGCGACGACTACAGACCCGTCTTGCTCGGCGATGGCTTTTACTTTCTGAACCAGTTCGTTGTCAGTATCTCCAGGGTCCATGACATTGCAGATGTAAAGAACGGGTTTTGCACTTAAGAGAGTCAGGCTTTTAACAAAACTTTGATCATCATCAGAGAGTCCGGTAAGGGCTCTGGCAGGTTGACCATTGTTAATACCTTCGATTAACTTTTTAAGAACTTCCATTTGTGAACGTGCTTCTTTGTCGCCGGATTTTGCTAGCTTCTCTATTTTGGTTTTTCGTTTATCCAGTGAGTCCATATCTGCAATCATCAACTCGGTGTTGATCGTGTCGATGTCAGCGGCTGGATCGATGATGTCACTTACATGAGGGACATTACCGTCTTCAAAACAACGCACAACATGGGCTATGGCGTCGACTTCGCGAATATGGCCGAGAAATTTATTTCCCAATCCTTCACCTTTGGATGCTCCTTTGATCAAGCCCGCGATATCAACGAACTCCATCGTTGTAGGAACGATTTTTTTTGTTTGGACATAGTGGGTGATGGTGTCCAGACGTTTATCTGGAACAGGTACAATGCCACTGTTTGGTTCAATGGTGGTGAAAGCGTAGTTTCCCGATTGCGCTTTCGTGCGTGTCAGTGCGCCGAATAAGGTTGATTTTCCGGCATTTGGTAGGCCGACCAGGCCACAGGTGAATCCCATTTGAAAAATGACTCCTTTAAGTGTTGGTTTTTTGAGATGAAGGAAATGGTTTTAAAAAAAACAGAGCCAAGAATACCAGAAAAGCGTAAGCGGCGATAATTTTAAAAAACTCCTGTGGTGATACAAAACTATAGAGAGTGAGGAAACAAACCGCACCGACACTTCCATAAGCCCCTGTTAATCCCGCCAATTGGCCCGTCAGGCTTTTCTTGATTAAAGGAACAGCAGCAAAACACGCTCCATTTCCGGCTTTAAAAAAGATGGACCCGATTAAAACAAGAGCGATCGCGTTTGGAAGTTGCCAGGTAGAGTTTATTTCTCCGATGAATCCGTGGGTCACCATGCCGCCGAGAACGAGAAAAATGAGTATTTGTTTGCGACCAAACCGATCAGAAGCCCAGCCGCCGCCAGGACGAGCTACCAGATTCATAAAAGCATAACTGGCTCCCAGCATTCCTGCCACCCCTACTGAAAGAGAGAAAGTTGTTTCTAGAAATTGCGGAAATATTGAAACGATAGCCAACTCGGAACCGAAGGTAAGGGAATAAACCATGCTTAAAATAGCGACCTGGCTGAATGAATATTTTTCTTCACCAGCGTCCGGCTGTTCAATGTAGGGTAAATTAATCTGCCAGCAGCGGAAAATCTGGATCGCAAGCATTCCTGATAGTCCCGACATCAATAGCCATGATAGTGGAGAAGGAATTAATGTGAAGGGGTGCCCAGACAGTTTCCATACAAAAAGTGCAAGAGAACCGTAAATGGGTATTAGGATAAGAGATTGTAAGAACAGGTCTTTTCTGGAATAGACTTTGATGGTGCTGTGTACTGCCATTTCAAAATTATGACTTCTTTCAGGTATATCCGGACAAAATCGAAAATAAACATATGCCCAGATAATGCAAAGAATGCCAGAAAAAGCAGTGGCGATTCTCCAGCCAATATCGATGGAAAAAGGCAGAGCAATGAGAGGTAGAGAGAAGGCGGCTGCGGCGGCACCGAAGTTCCCCCAACCCGCATAGATTCCTTGGGCTATTCCCATTTTATTATGTGGAAACCATTCTGCGATCATTTTTATACCGACTACGAATCCGCCGCCGACCACTCCCATCAGCAGACGAGTGACCAGCAGGCCTTCAAAACTTTCGCAAAGGGAAAAGGCTATGCAAACCACCCCTGAGAAAAGGAGCAGTCCGCTAAAAACTTTTTGTGGGCCATATTGGTCGGTCAAAGAACCGATGACGATGCGTGCTGGGATGGTGAGAACTACATTGCAAATCATCAAAATATTTACTTCAGTTTGAGTCAGCCCCAACTGATGTAAGATCGTTGTGTTGAACGGAGCCATGTTGAACCAGGCTACAAATGTCAGGAAAAATGCGATCCATGTCAAATGCAGGGTGCGCGACTGCGTTGAAGAGAAACCTAACATTTATTTTGAAGTGGTTATTCGGGGGTATTGGTCATTAGCTGGTGAGACTTAACTACGCCATTTTTTTCGAAAACGATAATCATGTCCTTTATGATATCGGAGCCGAAGGAATTGATGTGGTTATATTCATAGGTCCATACGGAGTATCCATTTTGAATGCCCTTTTTAAACGGGGGGCCAAACATAGCCTGAACCTCTTTGTGGGTAGTCGTTCCTTTTACTATATTGGCATAAAGTGATGCATCAAAATTTTTTCCGGCTGTTCCGCATCCTGAAAATAAAATAGCCAGAATCATTATGGCAAAGCTAATTTGCAGAGAAAGATTGGCTTTATGAAGTCCGATTTTTTTCATGAGGTTTCGATATAGTATTTTTCTCGGTGGAGCTTTGGATTTACGTTGAATGTGATTTCAAGGTTATTTTGTTTTTCCATTTCTTCCAGCAATCCGCTTTCTTCCTCAAACAGCATGTCGTATATAACAGGGTGAACTTTTATTTCCAGATTTTTATTGGTGATGTTGTCGTTGCCTCTGCGTTGGATTTCGCGGATGATTTCATAGCAGATGGTTGTAGGGCTTTTAATATAGCCTTTCCCGTCGCAGTAATCGCAGGGGTCGCACAGGGTCTGCACCAGACTTTCGCGAACGCGTTTTCGAGTCATTTCTACCAAGCCCAGTTCAGAAATTTTCAGGATGCGGGTACGCGAACGATCACTTTTCAAAGCTTGTTTCAGAGCATTTGATACGATCTCTTTGTTTTCTTCATTAGCCATGTCAATGAAATCTACAATGATGATGCCGCCAAAATTTCTGAGGCGTAGCTGGTAGACCACTTCTTTTAAGGCTTCGAGATTGGTTTTTAGAATCGTATCTTCCGGGTCACTATGTCCCACATATTTCCCAGTGTTTACATCAATGGCAACCAGGGCTTCGGTTTGGTCTATTATAATGTAACCTCCAGACTTCAACCAGATGGTTCGTCCCAATGCGCGGTTGATATCCAACTCGACACCATAATGATCGAAGATCGGCATCGAGTCTTTATACAATTCGATTTTATCCGATAGATGCGGCATGTAAGTTGTGCAAAACTCCAGACATTTTTCGTAGTCTGATTTTGAGTCAATGATCAACCGCTCGGTGTTATTGGTGAATAGATCGCGGATAGATCGGAAAATTAGGTTGAGGTCTTCGTAGACCAGATGGGGTGCGCTGATGTCTTCGGATTTTTTTTTCAGATTCTCCCATAGATGATGCAGAAAACTCACATCCGATTCGAAATCGGATCTTAGGGCATCCTGACCCGCTGTGCGGACGATATAACCGGCACCCTCGTTACCCACTTCGCTGATAAGTTGTTTTAAACGTTCTTTTTCGGTTTCATCTTCTATTCGTCGGGAAACACTTATATGATTGATTGTAGGCATGTAGACCACATGCCTCCCGGGAAGCGTGATGTAATTGGTGATGCGCGCTCCCTTGGTCCCTAAAGGATTTTTTGCAATTTGTACCAGAATCTCCTGGCCCTCTTGGAGAATATCCTGAATTTTTATATCATGGTGAGGTCGGCCTGGTTTTCCTTCGAAAGGAAGGTCTTTGTCTTCTTCTGCAAGGGGTGGCGGTGCCAAAGGGTCTTCTTCTAGTCCAAGCATATCTACCACATCAATGTCACCTACATAGAGAAAACCGGCTTTCTCAAGACCGATATCTACAAAGGCAACCTGCATCCCCGGAAGAATTTTGGTCACTTTGCCTTTGTAAATATTACCGACAATTCCCTTATGGGCGTTATGCTCGATGAACAATTCGACCAACAGGTTATTTTCCATCAAAGCAACCCGAATTTCACGCTGGTTTGAATTGATGAATATTTCCGAAGACATAAGTTTTTCCTGATTGAAAAGGGAGTTGGAGGTATTATAACACGCTACAAGCTCCAGAGCCTGATAAAACTCCCCTTACAGAGGAAGATAAGCGAACCGTATGTGAAAGGAGTTACGATATCTATAAGTCTGATGGGTATCTACTGGTTGCTTCCCCAGCTAGTGGATAGTGCGGCGCATTTCCACGTTCAACAGCAAGCCAATTGCAAAAAAATTCGTGATGAGGGAGGATCCTCCATAACTCACAAAAGGCAAAGGTATGCCTGTGATAGGGAAGATTCCGATGGTCATGCCGACGTTAAAAATTATATAGAAGGCAATGGAAATGATAAGACCCAGAGAAAGGAAAAATCCAAAACGATCGGCGGCGCGAAAGGCAATGTTCAACCCTTTTAATATGATAAAGACGAATAAGGAAATAAGAAGGATCACACCAAAGAATCCGGTTTCCTCCGCAAAAACGGAAAAAATAAAATCCGTATGTTTTTCCGGGAGAAAGTTGAGTCGACTCTGGGTGCCAGCAAATAATCCTTTGCCCCAAAATCCCCCTGATCCGATTGCTATTTTAGACTGAATAGAGTGATAACCCGCGCCTAAAGGGTCTAGTTCAGGATTAAACAAGGTATGCAATCTTGCTTTCTGGTAGTCCTTAAGAACAAACCATAGCGTAGGTGCTAAAGCAAACCCGCCAATAAACAGCTTGATCAATGTCGCACGATTGATTTCGATAGCCACAATGAATGCAAGAAAGATAAATAAAATCATCATGGTGGTGCCCAGGTCTGGTTGTACGACGATGAATCCACCTATTGTAGCGGTTAGCAGAGCAGGGACGACAAGATCGCGCAGGGTATATTGGCCTGAAAGTTTTCCCGACTCAAAGTATTTTGCGAGGGTGATGATGATAGCAATCTTGGCAAACTCAGAAATCTGAAAGCTTTGTGAACCAATATGTATCCAACGCTTAGACCCTGACACCACGACACCGTTGAGCAAAACATAACCCAACCCGATAATTGTCAATGCGTAAATGAGATAGGCGTAGCGGCTGAACCAGCGATAGTCCAATGCCAGAGCAACCAGCATGGCAATGAGGCCGTAGCCGATCCAATAAATCTGTTTGATGTATAGTCCTCGAAAAAATTCTTCAGGGCGTGCATGATTGGCGCTATAGATAGCGACCACCCCAATCACCGATACAAGCAGGATGCTCAAGAAATACAACCAGTTGAAGTTGGATACTAGACGACGGTCAATCATAATCGAAATTTTACCACAACTAATTGAAAAATAGTCTGTTGTTTTATCTAGGCTGCTGTTTGAGCAAAGTTGAGATTATATGGGATTTGGGCTATCTTAAAAGGCAGGAGGTAGCTTATGGAAAATAAGAATCAGAAAAAAAGCGCAGATGAAGTTTCTGGAAAAAACGAAAAAAGCGAAAAAGAAAAAATGGAAGAACAGAAAAAACAAAGTGCCCGACTGGCAGAGCGTAAAGGCCAACGACCTGCGTTTCCTTTTAGCAGAAAAAAGCTTTAAGACTTTTTTAGCAATTGGCGAATTGCTGATTCGGTCGCCTGATAACGTCCTTCCCCGAAATGCATGTAACGGACTCTTCCCTGTCGGTCGATTAAATATAATGCCGGCCAATAGCGGTTTTTATATGCCCGCCATAAACGAAATCCGTTATCCTGAGCTACCGGAAATCTTATCTGATGTTTTTTAACTGCTTGTAGAACATTCTGATATTTTTTTTCAAAACCAAATTCTGGCGCGTGTATTCCCAGAACCACAAGACCGTGGCCTTTATATTTTTTGTGCCAGGTTTTCACATAAGGCATTGCGTTCAAACAGTTGATGCAGGAGTAAGTCCAAAAATCAATCAGCACCACTTTCCCAAGCAATTGTCGCATCGATGCAATAGGGGGAGTGTTGATCCAGTTTTCCAATCCTCTGAATTCCGGTGCTGGGTAAAGCACGGGCAATGATGATGAGGTGGTTTCTTTGCCAGAGGTTTTTTTTTGGCTGAATAAATTCCCGAAAAAGTTGTTGTCCATATTAAAATCCTATCAGAGTTTTAATTTTAGTCGTAAAATTTATACTGACCTTACACCTCGAATCCTTTGCAATAACTTGAACAACACTCCTAGGAATTAATTATGAAAGATTGTCCCTGCGGTTCTGATTTCCCATACACTGATTGCTGCGGTCCTTTGATTCGTGGTACAGGTTTTGCCGATACGGCGGAAGACCTGATGCGCTCCCGGTACACTGCTTTTGCACAAAAAAACTGGGAATATCTGGTTTTGACCAGTCACCCCGAAGAAAAAAAAGAAATGGCCCGACTGGAATCATCTTTGATAGATCAAGAGGCTGAATGGAAAAAACTGGAAATAGTAGGTACTCGAAAAGGTGGTAGTGAGGATAACGAAGGTCAGGTCGATTTTATCGCGCACTATTTAAAGGATGGAACGCCACAGACCTTGCGTGAATCTTCGCGTTTTTATAAGGTCAACGGGCGCTGGGTTTATAGTAGAAAAGACTCCTCTCTCCCGCCTGTTCTCGCGGCACCTTTGAAAAAACCGAAAACATTTATCCGCGAGGAAGCTAAAGTCGGGCGTAACGATCCTTGCCCTTGTGGAAGCGGTAAAAAGTACAAAAAATGTTGTGCCTCCTAACGTTGAAGCTAAGTTTTAAGGGCATAATCTTGATGCCAACTCGATGCTTCTTTTCCTTTTATAGTGAGTAATGTTGGTGGACTGTAGTCAAAGAGACTATGGTATTTGTAGGATTAGCGGGTATTGACCAATTCCCAATACGCCAGCGAGCAAGGCTATATAAATCAATGGTATTTTGTTTTGTATACTTTCTAATCGATGCCCCTGAAAGCCTTAATTGACACTCGCTAGCCCAACCACTCCCAAACTTTTCCACAGGTTGTTAACAATTTTTGTGGAAAAGAATTTGCACGACTATCCCCTCTGTCAATGCCTTGTGGGACAAGGCTATCTATACCAATATGTTTGAAAGGCTCTATTTTTAGCCTTGAAAGGCGGGTGCAGGCGAGAACTACCCTTATCTAGAGTGAATTCATTGCAAAGAAAAGTAGAATTGCGGCGGCCTTTATATGTCATGAAAATACCCTGCGTCAAAATTCCAGTGGGACTTTAGTGCTGGTTTTAAGCCTTTATATGGAAAGAATTACTTTAATAAATATGAAGGGTTTTTTGACTCGCGAGTTTAGTGGATATCCGGCTGCCAAGAATTTGTTACCAATTTTAGCCTTTAATGCTCGGCACAATCAGCGGGGCGCACTCTAGAAAAAAAAATGTGAAAAACTGTTAAAACTCGAATGGTCTGTCAATAAATAAATGTCAGATGGAGTAAAATACCATAAGTAGTTGAAATAATGTATTTTATCGTTATTTTGATATGACAGGTTTTCATCGTTCTCAATTTCAAGTTTTTATCCAGCAGGGTGAAATGAAGTTTATTCACAAGTTATTCACAGTTTGAAATTTTGTTAAGACTTGTTTATTTGTTCTTTATTGAACTGGCGAGGGAATTAATTTTGGTGTGGAGAGCCGTCAAAGTGCTTGCGCTATATATTATTTATGAGATTGTAGGAAGCTTTCCATATCAAGAGGAAGGTTGGCGGAAAAAGAAAGCGAAACTCCTGAAACGGGATGATTTAATTCGAGATGGCTGGCGTGAAGAGCTTGTCTGTCCATTTTTAGCGTGCCTGAATTGGGGTTTTTACCGCCATAAAGCTTGTCGCCTATAACAGGGTGATGAAGAGATGCCAAATGAACTCTAATTTGATGCGTTCTGCCGGTTTCCGGTCGAAGTTTTAAGTAGGTCCAGCTTTTACAGCGTTGTAAGACTTCATAATGAGTGCAGGCTGGGCGACTGTGGTTTCCTCCCGTGCCCATTTTTTTACGCTGTGTTTTGTGTCTTCCTACGGGTGAGTCGATCAAACCTTTATCATTTTTTACTTTGCCTTTTACAAAGGCGAGATACTCTTTTTTTATTTCGCGGTTCTTAAATTTTACTGCGAGAACTTTATGAGCAGTTTCAGATTTTGCGATCAGCACCAACCCCGATGTCTCCTTATCTAGTCGATGCACAATTCCCGGTCGTTCCACCCCGCCAATTCCGGAAAGGTCATTACAATGGTGGAGCAGGGCATTGACGAGGGTCCCTGCAGAATGGCCCGGTGCCGGGTGCACCACCATGCCTGCGGGTTTGTTAACCGCTAGCATATGCTCGTCTTCGAAAATAATGTCTAAAGGGATGTCTTCAGAAGTAGCGTCCAGCATCTCAAGAGGGGGTAGTTGTAATGCAACTTTTTCTCCGAGCCGCATCTTATATCCTGCTAGACGCGATTTTGCGTTCACCGTCACACAGTTTTCATCAATCAGCTTTTTTAATCTTGAACGGCTGATTTCCTGCAGGTTTTCAGTTAGAAAAACATCGAGGCGTTTTTTAATCGAAGTCTCATTGACCTCAAACTCATAGTGTTGCATAGAACTCCCATGCCCTCTAGCGAGGGAGGTAAATAGAAAACCCCTCAATCGAGGAGCTTGTTGACAACCGTTGGATATTAAGAGTTTTGACCTTTTGAGTCCAGCGTTATGTTGGCTATTTTTCCAAAAGGCGGGGCATCAGCTCTACCAGATTGCAAGGCTTGTGCGTGTTATCGAGTTGATGGACAAGGATCTGGTCCCATCCATCTTTGCAAGCCCCTGTAGAACCCGGCAAGGCGAACAGAAAAGTGCCGTTAGTCACACCCGCGGTGCAACGTGACTGTAGTGTAGAGGTTTTGATACTCTGGTAGCTGAGCATGCGAAACAATTCGCCAAATCCTGGAATGGCCTTATCATATAACTCTTCGAAGGCTTCTGGCGTTATGTCGCGACCAGTGACACCGGTTCCGCCTGTGGAAATCACGACATCTACTTCTGGACTGGCGATCCATTTCTTTAGCTGCTCCTGAACCAAATCTATTTCATCCTTGATAATCTTTTTCTCGGCCAGATGGTGTCCAGCATCCTTAATTCGGTCTACCAGCACTTGACCCGATTTGTCATCTGCTTCCGTTCTTGTATCAGATACGGTTAACACTGCAATATTCACACATTTTTTTTCACTCACAACCTGATCTCCTGTTCACAAAAAATACCTGCAGAATCCGTTTAAAAAGTACTCTGAATTTAGGTGGATTTAATAAGGCTTTTGAAGTTAAATGTTCCCAAGTATAGCATAAGCCAAACAGGGAATAAAAATGCCAACAGCAATCGTAACAGGCGGTGCCATCCGTATTGGCAAGGCCATGGCCTTACACCTTGCAGGGAAAGGGTTCAACATTGCCCTGCATTACCACAAGTCAGTGCCCTCTGCGGTGATTGAAGAAATCAAAGCGCAGGGCGTTCAGTGTCGAAGCTACCCTTGTGATTTCTCCAACCTAGAAGAAGCAGAAGGATTCATTGAAAAAGTTCTTTCTGACTTCGATGATGTAGAACTCCTCATAAACTCTGCGGCAAATTTCATTCAAGAAAATTTGGAAGAAACTCAAAAAGAAACTTTGACCGATACTCTGCAATTGAATCTGATGTCCCCCTATCTATTGATGCGTGATTTCAAACGAAGCATTAATAAAGGGATGATCGTCAACATTCTCGATGAACGAGTGCGTAAACATATTTCTACTTTTGGCGCTTACTCCATTAGTAAAGTTGGATTAAAACATTTAACCGAACTGGCCGCAGTGGAATGGGGCGAAACCGTTCGCGTAAACGGCATTGCTCCGGGGCTCATTCTGCCACCTCAAGGGGGCGCGCCAGACTATCTGGAAAAAGCTGCTAAAAAAGTACCCACCCGCACTCATGGAAAAATTGAAAACCTATTGCAGGCTCTCGACTATTTAATGGAAAATCAATTCGTTAACGGGGATACCCTATTTGTTGACGGAGCAGAGAGTTTCCGCTAGCCCCCACCCTAGGGATTATTTAGTTTCTTTGACAAAATAAAAGCTGGTACTCTTATTTAACAAGTTTTTTAAGAAATATAAAACGGAGATAAAAATGAAAAAGATGTTTATTGCGATTCCATTGGTCCTGATGGGAATGTTTTTTGCTTCGACCGCTCTGGCCCATGACGATGAACATGGAAAGGGTGGCCAAGGTATGTACGAAGAGGGTAGCGGAGGATCAGCTATGGAAATGGATCGTAAATCCCGTGCGATGTCTCATGAATATAAAGAAGATCATGGCGGCGGGGATCATTCTAAAGAACATTATGAAAAGAAGTACGGTAAGTACGAGCATGAAAAAAAGGACCACATGAAAGAAGAGGGCAGTAGTATGAAAGACGAAGCCATGAAGATGAAAGAAATGGAACAAAAACGCATGGATGAAGGAAGCAAAATGTAACCCACTAACGTGGGAGGCTATAGGTCAGGACGTTTGGTGGCGAAACTGAATCTATAAGCTTCTGGGGAAATCGATTGTGAAAATATAAGCCCTCTCCTGTTTAGGAGGGGGTTTTTTATTGCCTCCAGTTTGCCATGCCGAGCCGTCACTCTGGGCTTGTCGACGGGTGAAGCACCTGAAGTTACCTTTAATCTCCCCCCTGATAAGGGGGATTGAGGGGGGTTCCTGATAAATGTTGTTTACAACTATTTGGAAATATTTTTGGGAGTTGGGAACATTGTGATGAAAACTAAGTCATTCTTATAAAAAACGTGGCTTCACTTCTAGAGTTTTTTGGGTGTTTTATGCCCAAGAGGTATAAGGAGGAAGCCTTGGGAGATATATATGAAACTCTCAAGGAAATGAATTCGAATGAGTGTTCAAAATTTACCGTTAAGCATGTTTCATCATTCAAAATAGTTTGTTTGATTTTAAGTGCCTTGCGAATTCGCTGGAGTGATTTTGTGGATTCTGAAAAAGAGCGCAATAGGTAAAAAGGCAACCCCCCTCAGTCCCTCTTGTTAGGGTGGAGGTCGCAGCTTCCTCATCCGTGGTTAACTTTATTTTTTATATTTGATAGGGTCTTCAAAGCCTGCATCGTTAAAGCCTTTCAAACGCAAAAGGCAACTGTCGCAACTGCCGCAAGAGGCACCGTCGTCTGTGGGGCTGTAACAACTGTGGGTCAGCGAATAATCAACGCCTAATTCCAACCCTTTGAGTATAATCTCGGCTTTTGTAAGTTTTATCAACGGAGTATGAATTTTTAATTTTTCTTTTCCTTCCACTCCGGCTTTGGTGGCGAGGTTTGCAAGTTTTTCAAATGCGGCAATGAATTCGGGGCGACAATCGGGATAACCGCTATAGTCCACCGCGTTGACTCCCAAAAAAATGTTCTGCGCATTTTTTACTTCTGCGTACGCTAGGCAAAAGGAAAGAAAAATAGTGTTGCGAGCAGGAACATAGGTGATGGGAATTTCTGCGCTCATTTCTTTTTCATCACGATGCATTGGAACGTCGATAGAATCGGTCAGCGCCGATCCGCCAAATTGTCGCAGGTCAATGGTCATGATCTGATGATCAATAACGGCGAATTTTTGCGCAATTTCTCTGGCTCGGTCGAGTTCTACCCTATGCCTTTGTCCGTAATCGAAACTGAGGGCGTAGACTTCAAATCCTTCTTTTTGTGCTATTGCCAGAGTTGTGGTGGAGTCTAACCCTCCACTTAGAAGCACTATAGCGTTGTTTTTCATGGGTTAAGGGGTATAGGTGTCGGTAAATGTATTTTAAATATTGCCAGCATCGGGGGGTTATTATATACTAACTTATTTACAATAAAGCCAAATATTCCCCTGAATTTTTAAGGGTTTAAGCAAATTTTTCATGTTTGAAAATTTATCGGATCGCCTCGAGCGAATCTACAAAAAATTAAAAGGCCGCGGCATATTAAAAGAGGCTGATGTCGATGAAGCGTTGCGCGAAATTCGTGTTGCGTTGATCGAAGCTGATGTAAGTCTGCCGGTGATAAAAGATTTCCTTGCCCCGGTGCGTGAAAAAGCCGTAGGTCAAGAGGTATTGAAAAGTCTGACTCCTGGTCACCAGATGGTTAAAATTGTTAATGATGAATTAACGATTTTAATAGGAGATGCATTTACGGATATTCAGTTTGCTGCGAAACCCCCGACTATAATTTTGATGGCCGGATTGCAAGGGTCGGGTAAAACCACTACCGTTGGTAAGCTGGCGAAACGATTTAAGGAAAAGGGTAAAAACTGTCTTTTGGTTCCTGCCGATGTTTATCGTCCGGCGGCAATCGAGCAGTTGCATGTTCTGGGTCGCGAGCTTGGTGTTGCAGTCTATGATGGCGGTGATGAAAAAGATCCGATTGCTATCTGTAAAAAGGCTCTGGATGAAGCGATCAACAAGATGAGCCAAGTCGTCATCATTGATACTGCGGGTCGTCAGCAGGTCGATGATGATTTGATGGACGAGTTGAAGCGCATCAAAGAAACGGTGCAACCTCACGAAGTGTTGTTTGTTGCCGACGCAATGATGGGCCAGCAGGCCGCAGAAATCGCAAAAACGTTTAACGATGCGGTTGGTATAGATGGCGTCGTTTTGACAAAAATGGATGGCGATGCACGAGGTGGTGCCGCACTTTCTATTAAGTCTATTACTGGAAAACCCATTCGTTTTGTCGGTATGGGAGAAAAACTGGATGCTCTCGAACCGTTTCATCCGGATCGGATTGTTTCCCGTATCCTCGGTATGGGCGATGTCATGTCGCTGGTCGAGAAGGCGGAAGAGAATTTTGAAAAGGAAGAGCAGGAGGAGTTACAAAAAAAGTTCAAGGCCAACTCCTTTACTCTTGAAGATTTTCGTGACCAGTTAAAGCAAGTTCAGAAAATGGGTTCCATGGAACAGTTGATGGGTATGATACCGGGTGCTGGAAAATTGAAAGGGCTCAAGGTAGACAACAACGCTTTTGTGCAGATCGAAGCCATTATCAATTCGATGACGCCGAGAGAAAGGGCCAAGCATAATATTATCAACGCAAGCCGCAAGCGTAGGATTGCTCAGGGCAGTGGAACGCGGGTGAATGATATTAATAAATTGTTAAAACAGTTTGCGCAGATGCAAAAGATGATGAAAAAAGTTTCACGAGGTGGCGGGCTAAACTTTGGCAGCCTCATGGGTGGTGGCGGCTTTATGGGTCGTTAGCGAAGAAATAATTTTATTTTACAGGAGTCTTCCCCAAATTTCGGGGAGGCCGTTTTTCACGAAGGAGAAAACATTGGCAGTAGTAATTAGATTGACTCGACGAGGAGCAAAAAAGAAACCCTTTTATCGAATTGTGGCGGCAGACTCCAGAATGCCGAGAGACGGTCGGTTTCTCGAAATTTTGGGAACGTATGATCCCATGGTGGAAGAGAATGGTTTTAAGGTGGACGCAGATAAAGCTATGGCATGGATTAAGAAAGGTGCAAAACCCAGTAAAACAGTTGGTTCTTTGTTCAAGAAGGCCGGGGTCGGCGCTTAGTGTTGACATCACTTCGTCAGATTTAATAGAAACACATAAAGCTAATTCGTAGGTTTAAATTCATGTTGTTTTGGTAGTTCTTCCTTTGCCCGGCTTCTATGTCTGGATTTTAGGTTTAAGTAAGTTCTATATCTCTTGTTGCACAAAACCACAATTCGCAGAAGCGGATAATTAGTTTTGGTTCGTAAGGCCTTCACATAAGAGGAAGTTTTTTTGCGAACAAAGGAGAGTGGCATGAAAGAGCTCATATTGATGATTGCGAAATCGCTGGTAGATAAGCCTGATGAGGTGGAAGTTGCAGAAGTGAAAGGTGACAAGACAACGGTTCTGGAGTTGAAAGTCGCCAAAGAAGACCTGGGGAAAGTGATTGGTAAGCAGGGGAAAACTGCCCACGCCATCCGCACTATTTTGAACGCAACGGCGACCAAGTTGAAACAGCGGGCTGTGCTAGAAATTCTTGAATAAATATGGACTGGATTCCGGTAGGTAGAGTAACTCGCACTCATGGTTTGAAAGGGGAATTGAAATTTTTCCCTTCCGACCTGGATGACCTTGTCGTACAAAACGATCAACAGATTCGTTTGGGTGAAACGACATTCAAGATTAAGTCTGTTCGTGGTGCCAAGTCGCCTTTTATTGTTAAGTTTGATGGTATTGACAGCATCGAAGCCGCGCAAAGTTTGAAAGGTCAGGAAGTTCTGGTCGCTAGAGAAGATCTTGAGTCGTTGCCCGAGGGCGAATATTATCGCTTCGAGATTGAAGGGCTAAAAGCATTTGATGATACCGGGAAATATTACGGTGTGATAGAAGACATCATAGCGACCGGAAGTAACGATGTTTATGTGGTGCGTGAGGATGGTAAAGAATGGTTGGTTCCTATGATCGATTCGGTGGTGCAAAGTGTCGATCTGGAACAAGGTAAACTTATATTTCATTGTGTTGAGGGATTGTTTGACGACACTCCGGTTTGACATTGTCAGTATTTTTCCAGGGATGTTTGAGTCCCCTTTCGGCGATAGCATTATTGAACGTGCCCGCGAAAAAGGTTTGCTGGATATACGGGTTCACGATCTGCGCGATTATACGCTGAACAAACACCGGAAGGTGGATGACGCGCCCTTCGGCGGTGGCGTAGGCATGGTGATGAATGTAGAACCCATTGACCGGGCCCTGGAGTCGATAAAGAAAGAGGTGCCGAAAGCCAGAACGATTTTGCTTTCGCCGGGTGGCAGACCTTTCAATCAGGAAAAAGCCAGCGAGTTGTCTCATGAGGAAAGTTTAATCCTGATTTGCGGTCGTTACGAAGGCATTGATGATCGGGTAAGATTGCATTTTGCCGATGAGGAAATTTCCATCGGTGATTATGTTCTGACAGGTGGAGAACTTCCGGCAATGGTTCTGGTTGAAGCGGTTTCCCGGTTAATTCCTGGTGTTTTAGGAGACTCAGCATCCATTATTGAAGAGTCTTTCTCTGAGGGAATGTTGGAATATCCGCAGTATACGCGGCCGAGAGATTATAAAGGATTCAAGGTTCCGGATGTTCTGGTCTCCGGTGATCCTAAAAAAATTCGTGCATGGCAAAAAGCTGAGGCATTGAAAAAAACAGAAAGCGTTCGTCCCGACCTGTTAGAAAAAATAAAACGGTCGAATTAGAAAATAGAATTTACAAATAGGTTGGCATTGACAGAGGTATCGAAAGCAAATATTCATCTGGCATTGGTTCATTTTCCTGTTTATAACAAATCTGGGGAAGTGGTCGTCTCATCCGTAACAACTTTGGATGTTCACGATATATCACGTGTTTGCAGAACTTATGGGGTGGGAACATTTTACGTTATCACACCACTGAAAACACAGGAGGAGTTGGTGGAACGGTTGGTAGGCCATTGGTTGAAAGGCCATGGCGCAGAATACAACCCTACCCGCAAAGAAGCGTTGTTGAAAACAGTTGTTAAAAAAAACCTAGATGATGTGGTTAAAGAAATTACCGAACAAAGTGGCAAGAAACCCCGCATTGTTGTGACAGGAGCAAAAGAAGCACCCAAAAGTATTGGTTACACGGCGTTAAAAAATGAATTGAAACAGGGAGATCCGACTCTACTGGTTTTTGGTACGGGGTGGGGGTTGGAAAAAAATCTGGTTCAAAATGCAGATCATGCCTTGTTGCCGATTGAAGGCGTTAACGGATTCAACCATCTGCCAGTTCGCGGTGCCATTGCGATCATTCTTGATCGTTTGTTAGGCCACCGGGAAACACCGGTAGATTAATGAAAAGTTTTTAAATAAAGATAATTGAGCACAATCTTAGGAGAGAGGTAAATGAATTTAGTAGATCAAGTTGAAGCTAAGGAAATGAAAAAAGAAGTCACCGATGTTCATATCGGCGACACCGTCAAAGTGCATATGCGCATTGTTGAGGGTGAAAAAGAACGTATTCAGATGATCGAAGGTGTGGTCATTAAGATGCGTGGTGGTGGAGCACGAAAGACTCTGACAGTCAGAAAAATTTCATTCGGCATTGGTGTCGAGCGTATTTTTCCGTTTCATTCTCCCCGAGTCGAAAAAATTGAGGTTGTCAAACGCGCAAAAATCCGTCAGGCCAAGTTGTATTATTTGAGAGAACTGCGTGGTAAGGCTGCAAGACTTAAAGAGCTCAAGCCTGTTCGGCCTACAACAAAAGCCAAGAAAACTCCAAAACGAGGCAAAAAAGCCAAAGCTGCTAAAGCTGCTAAAGCTTCTTCCTAATTGGGCTCCTGCCTAATGGGGATATTTTCTGTTGTTATCTTTATTTGTTTCTTCCCCTTTTAAAGGGGGCTGGAGCAAAGGCTATTTCTGGAAATAGATCTATTACTTCTCCCGTCAGGGAGTGAGGGCTTCTACGGATACGCCGGGAACGGGTTGAGGTTTAGCGGGGGATGGCCCTGGTTTTGGTAAATTAAATGTTTGCCCGAGTCCGTGCTTCATTTTTACATTCTGGTAGTCGTATTTTGCACGCGCGAGATAATTCCTGAGTCCCTGCATCCGTGTTGCATCCGCAGGGTGAGTGGAAGACCATTCCGGTGGGGCTTTGCCTCCTTTTACCTGGCTGAATCGCTGCCAGAACTGGAGTGCTTCATTCGGATCGTAACCCGCCCTTGCCATATAGAGTAGACCTATCTGATCTGCTTCGCTTTCGTGAGAACGACTGAACGGCAAAGTAACCCCATAAAGAACACCGACGCCAAGAGCAGAAAGAATAATATTTCTTTGCGTATTATTTTTCATACTGAAGCCAGCCCCGATCATTGCCCCTTGTAATAACATTTGCTGTGTCATTCGCTGTGCCCCGTGGCGAGCTATGACATGTGCAATTTCATGGCTCATTATAGTAGCCAGCCCTGCTTCATTTTTTGCAACCGCAAGAAGACCTGTGTAGATTGCCACTTTTCCACCCGGTAAGGCGAAGGCATTTTTCTTTTCCGATTCGATCAACTTGAATTCCCATTCCAGTTTGGGCATGTCACTCACGGCAACAATTTGCTGTCCCACTCTGCTGACAATTTGATTCAACTGCTCATCTTCTGATTCCTTTTCCTCTTTTAATATTTGATCGTATGATTGTTTCCCTAATGAAATTTCCTGCGACTTGGGAATAAGAATCAAAGCCGATCTGTTGGAAATAGGTGTCGTGGCGCAAGCGGTTATAGTAAAGACCGTCAAAATGATGAAAAGAAAATATTTTTGCATAGGTTAATTATAAAAGCCTCTATGCTTTATTTCAACCCACCCTTTTAGGGGTGGGTTGCTTGCTGGTTTGGGATACATTATGCTTTGGCAATGGATTTATTAGAATATGAGACCAAAGCGGTTACTAAAGGTTATGTGAATATTGCCGGAGTCGATGAAGCAGGGCGCGGACCTCTTGCAGGCCCTGTGGTTGCTGCTGCTGTGATCTTTCCTGCCAAGATCAATATTGCCGGCCTGGACGATTCGAAAAAGCTTTCTCCCAAAAAACGTGAAGAACTGTATCCGCAAATTCAAGCCGTGGCTATTGCTTATGGTGTGGCCATCGTCAGTCGGGAAGTGATCGATGAGATCAACATCTTGCAAGCGTCTCGGTTGGCTATGAAAAAAGCTGTAGAACAGTTGCAGCCGGTTCCGGATCTGTTACTCATCGATGGTAATCAGAAAATAGACTCTAATTTAGATCAGTGGGCAATTGTGAAAGGCGACTCCAAAAGCTTGTCTATCGCCGCCGCTTCTGTTCTTGCTAAAGTCACTCGTGATCGGATTATGGAAGATTATCATAATCTTTATCCGCAATATGAGTTTCATCGCCATAAGGGTTATGGAACAAAATTGCACCGATCTCTCATTGAAGAGCACGGCCCTTGCCCTATTCATCGCAGTACTTTTAAGGGTGTTTCTGAGTTTATAAACCAATAAATTATTTATGCTTTCATTTTTAAAGAAAAAATGGTGCCTCGCTGAGGTTTATCACGATAAAGCTTTGGCTTTAGGCAAAGAACTTAATATCCCAGCAACCGTTGCGGTGTTGCTGATCAACCGCGGTGTTATGACCGCGGAAGAGGCAAGACTTTATCTGCAGTCGGACCTGTCGCAGTTGCACGATCCCTTCTTGATGGCGGGTATGGATGCGGCCGTGAAGCGGGTGATTCGTGCCATTGAGAATGAAGAATCAATCACCTTATTTTGTGATTATGATGTCGATGGGGTGACCTCAGCGGCTTTCCTGACACATTTTTTCCGCGACCTCGATTGCCCAGTCACAGCCTATCTTCCAGAACGACAAGCGGAAGGGTATGGACTCAATTCAGATGCGGTTCGAAAAATACGAGAGCAAGGCGCCAGTCTAATGATCACTGCCGACTGCGGTATCACGGGGGTCAAAGAGGTGGCTCTGGCAAATGAGATTGGATTGGATGTGATTGTCACCGATCATCATCAGGTCGGGGAAGAAGGTTTGCCGCAGGCGGTGGCGGTGTTGAATCCGCACCGGGAAGAATGTGATTACCCTTTTCGTTTTTTAAGCGGTGTGGGGCTGGCTTTTAAATTAGCTCTTGGCGTTCGTAGTGGATTGCATACTGCAGGAAGGAAGAAGGAGGATCTGCCCAACATGAAACGTCATCTGGATTTATTTGCTCTAGGAACCATTGCTGATGTTGCGCCTCTAACTGGTGAAAACCATATTCTGACCCGGCATGGATTGGAAGTTTTATCGACCTCCGCCAAACCGGGTTTGGTAGCGTTAAAAGAAGTGTCGGGAATTGTAGGAAACGTGGATGCGCGCTCGGTAGGGTTTGGTCTTGGTCCACGCCTCAATGCCGCGGGGCGATTGGGCAAGGCAGATAGTGGGTTGCATTTGCTAACCGCAACAGATCTTAGTACAGCGATGACCTTGGCTAAGGAACTCGAGAAAACAAATCAGGAAAGAAAAGAAATTCAGGAAGAAACTTTTCTGGAAGCAGAATCCTTGTTGCGTAACGAAAGAGATCTTGAAAATGAGAGAGTGATTGTGTTGGCGTCAGAAATTTTTCATCCTGGAGTCATCGGTATAGCCGCTTCAAAAATAGTCGATATATACCACCGTCCCACGGTGTTGATTGCTTTGGAAGAAGGTAAAGGGAAAGGGTCTGGTCGTAGTATCCTGAAGTTTAATTTGTTTAAAGCTTTTACGAATTGTTCTTCTCATCTCATACAATTTGGCGGCCATGCCTATGCCGCAGGACTAAGCATAGAAGAAGAAAATGTCGATGCCTTCCGTGACGCTATGAATGAAGTGGGGCAACGGTTTTTGACGGACGAGGATTTGATCCCAGAAATAAAACTAGATACAATTCTTGATCTATCGCAAATCGATTTTCCATTCTATAAAAGCATTGCTTTGCTTGAGCCTTTTGGTGCTGAAAACCCCGTTCCGTCTTTCCAGTCAAAGGGTGTGAAAATCAAAGAGCTAAAGCATATGGGAAAAGAAAAAAACCATATACGTTTTCGTGCGGTTCAGGGGAGTGGGCAAATTGGGGTGATTGCTTTCAATTTTGCCAGCCTGTTTGAGTCACTTGATACTGCCAATGAAGTTTTCGATATTGCTTACGAGCTTCACCTAAACTCCTGGAACGGTCGCGAAAAACTGGAGTTGAGATTATTGGATATAAAGGCTTCGGAGTGATGTTGTTTCTCATTCAACCCTTACAGCTTCTTTGGGGTTTAGTTGTTGTGCGAGACGAGCGGGGTAGAGTCCCGCCAGAATAGAGACTCCCCATGAAAAGGCGACCAGCAGAGTAATGAAGAAATAGGGGAAGTGGATCTGGATCGTCCAGCCGAAGGATTGCTTATTAATAACAAAAATTAAAATATAGGAAACGATCACGCCAGCTATCAAACCCATTGCCGAACCTATAAGTCCTAAAATTCCTGCCTCGATCAATACCATGCGTTTAATTTGATGGGTGAACGCTCCGATAAACCTTAAAATTCCTATTTCCCTTTTCCGTTCTAGAATAAGTGAGACAAGGGTATTGAACAGCCCGAGCACTGCTACCAGAATGGCAATGATCTCCAAGGAGTAGGTAATCGCGAAAGTTTTGTCGAATACTTCCAATACCTGTTGTTTGAGTTCAGTATTAGAGCGAATGATAAGCCGATGTTCGCTGAGTATGTTTAAAACCTCTTTTCGAACTTCATTCAATCGAGATTTGTCAGAAAGATAAATAACAAAACTGTTGATTTCATTTTCATTGAAATATTTCAAAAAGGTGGTGCGGTCGAGGATGATGTATCCACGTTCGCGGGAGTAATCGAAATAAATAGCGGTAATTTTTAAGTTCGCAGGTCCATTTGGGGTTTTTAAGTTCAGTGTGTCACCTACGTTAACCTTGTGTTTGAGGGAAAAGGCCTCTGAAACAATCGCTCGGTTGTTGTTGACCATATGCTGAGCGAGCTCACTTGCTGGCGGGCCAGATTTAATAACCAGATTTCCATATTGTGATAAGACGGAGAAATCTCCTGTGGCAAGCACGACGGGTAGGTTGTTATAAGAAATATCCATGGCGCGGAACTGATCAATATCTGCGATCCCGGTAATCGCTTTTAGTTTTTTGATGGGTTCGGAAGGCAGGGTATGTTGGTAGTCGATATCACGGCCGCCTGCAACGCGAACAAATAAGTCGGCTCTTAATGTCTGATCGATCCAGACAATCACGGTTTGCCGAAAGCTGTGAACCATGATGGACATGCTGATGACCATCATAAAAGCAATGGCCAATGATGAAACGGCTAACGCATTCCTACCTACATTTTGGGAGAGGTTCATGCAAGCCAGTAGTCCTTCGCCTCCTAGTATGTTTTTGAAAAAACTGTGAAATCGGTTGCGCGTCCAAAGCAATGCTGCTGGCGACAGCATTGACAATCCCAGAATGATAAGGAAAACAGAAAAGAATCCAAAATAAGGAAACTGCTTTATAGGTGGAAGCTGTGTGCAGAATCCTGCGAGTAGAAAAACAACCACCGCAGAATAATTTAACTGTCGACTGCCACGGAAGAGTTTTAAGTCGTAACTGCCGCGCCGCATGACGGTTGTAGGTGGTGTCGTGGCAGCATCCCAGGCGGGAATCAATGCCGAAACGAAAGACAGCCCGACTCCCAATAGGAAATAAGGACCCATCTGCTGCCAGTGGAAATCTACTTCTGTGACGTAGCTGGGTGCGTATAGATTGTTGACAGTCAGAGAAACAGCATCTAGTGAAAATTGCGCGAAATAATATCCCAGTCCGATTCCTAAAATAGACCCTGCGGCACCTATTATTCCGGCTTCGAGAAAAAATATAAGTGCTATCAAGGTAGGTGTTGCACCGAGCGCACGCAATGTTCCTATCTCGACCCGCCGCCGCACGACCGAGAGCGCGATCATATTGTAGATCAGGTATAGAGCAACGAGTAAGGCAACGAAGCTTAGAGCGGTGAGGTTGTATTGAAATGCCTTTAACATTTTTTCGACTTGTTGATTTTTACGTTGTGGACGTTCCACCAGAAGATGTTCGGGCAATAGGGCGGAAATCTTTTTTTGCATGACATCAAATTTCAATGGATGTAGGAACTGGATATCGATGCGGTCGAGTCGGCCTATTTTATCGAACACCTTTTGCGCAGCAGCAATGTCCATCAGGGCAAAGTTTCCGTTCAAGGCTTTGGCTATGCCCTCGTCTTCAAGTATGGCGTTGATGTTGAGTATTTTCTCTTTCCCGTTTATCAGAAACTGCAAAGTACTGCCTGTATCGAACTGGACTCCTGGAATAAATTTTTCTGGCAGGATCATTCCGGCGGGGTCCATGATGAGAGGTAATAATCCTTTCAGACCCTTTTCTATTGTTTTGAGAGAAAAATCTCGAATGCCGCTGTCTTGCAAAAGGTCGGTGCCGATGATTTCTACAACCTCGCCGCTGGTAGACTCGACTCCATAACCCTCAATAACCGGATAGGCCTTGATTTCCTTCCTCAAGGCGTGAAGTTTTTCAAGATGAGTTTCATCAAAGTCTATGCCTTCAACCCGGATGACGGCATCTGCGCGCCCGAGAACCAGATCAACGCTTTCGGTAAATGACATCATGGTTTGCTGATTGGCCAGTTGAATACTGAGAAAAACCGCGACACCGACAGCCACTCCAAAAATTGTGATAGTGGTGCGAAATGGATCGCGTATAAGCGGACGCAAAATGAGGGCTATAAATAGATCTTTGAAGTAGTAAAGAAAGCTCACGTTGAAATGGGGGTTAGTTTGCCATCGCGAATTTCAAAATGTTTGTTACCGCAGGCTGCTATTTGGGGATTATGGGTGACGAGGATGACGGTTGTTTTAAAATCAGATGCGGCACGTTGCATCAACTCAATAATTTTTTTTCCGTTTTCTGAATCAAGGTTTCCTGTAGGTTCATCCGCTAAAAGGATCACGGGTTGGTGCACTAACGCTCGGGCGATGGCGACGCGTTGCATTTCACCGCCTGATAGTTCTGCGGGGAAAGATTGGGCGCGATTCCAGAGTCCGACATATTCCAGAAGTGTTTGCACTCGATTGCCTTGTGTTTTCGAAGAATGTGCTAGAAGAAGCGGGAGTTCTACATTTTCCTGAATTGTCAGGGTGGGCATCAGATTGAAAAACTGGAAAACGAAGCCAATTTCTTTTCTTCGTAATAATGTCAGATCGTGATCAGAAAGTTCAGATACCTTTCGGCCTTGTAAAAAAATTTGCCCATGGTCGGGCAGGTCTAGCCCCGCAAGCAGGTTCAGTAAAGTGGTTTTTCCACCGCCACTGGGGCCCATGATGGTGACAAAGTCTCCGGCTTCGAAACTCAGATTCACACCCTGCAATGCTGTTACAGATGCTGCTCCACTTTGGTAGGATTTATAGACATCAATAAACTGGATAATCGCCATGGCTGGATTTCATTAAGTGATAAAAATGTGCCGTTGAACCTTACCGCAGATTATAATAAGGATGTGGGTTTTTGTTTAATAATTAATTGACGGATTTTATTGTCAGGAATTGAAGAATGGCTATTTCAGAAAAAGTGAGTGGATTTATGGAAAAGTCTTCCTGGATCAGGAAGATGTTTGAAGAGGGGATTCTCCTTAAAGAGCAGTTTGGTGAAGAAAATGTTTTTGACCTTTCATTGGGCAATCCGGTCATCGAACCCCCGGATGAAGTGCAGGCAGCTCTGGTACAGGCCGCAAAAGATACTTCCCCAGGACTTCACCGCTATATGCCGAACGCAGGGCTTCAGGATGTGAGGGAAGCAATAGCGAAAACACTTTCTAAAGAATGTCAGGTGCCGTTAACGGCAAATGATTTGGTGATGGTCTGTGGTGCTGCTGGTGGATTGAACATCACTCTCAAGACCCTACTTGATAGTGGTGATGAAGTCCTGATTTTTGCTCCCTATTTTGTTGAGTATCTTTTCTATGCTGATAATCATGGTGGTAAAGCAGTAGCGGTGAAAACGCATGATAACTTCACTCTAGATATGGATGCTTTAAAAGGAGCTCTTAATGATAAAACCAAGGCGGTAATTGTCAATTCGCCTAACAACCCTACCGGCGTGGTTTATTCGCGTGAAGAACTGAAACAATTAGCTAAAATATTGAAAGCGCATTCTGAAAAAACCGGGAAAGCGGTTTATTTGATTTCAGACGATCCTTATAAAAAAATAACTTTTGATGGGGTGGAGGTTGTGAACATCCTTGAACTTTATGAGAATAGCATTTATATCACCTCGCACTCGAAGGACATTGCTTTACCTGGAGAGAGAATCGGGTTTGTAGCGGTACACCCGAAATGTGAAGATGCTGGCAATCTGATAGCAGGATTGATTTTTTCGAATCGGGTATTGGGGTTCGTGAATGCCCCGGCTTTAATCCAACGTGTGGTTAAAAATGTTCAAGGGGTGACGGTGGATGTGGAGCAGTACAAAAAAAAGCGCGACTATTTATATGGAGAACTGACTCGTATTGGTTATCAGGTAGTGAAACCGCAAGGCGCGTTTTATTTTTTCCCAAAATCACCGCTAGCAGATGAAATTGAGTTTGTAAAAAAACTGGCAGAGAAAAGGGTGCTGGTGGTTCCTGGCCGTGGATTTGGTTGTCCCGGCTATTTCCGTATCTCCTATTGCCTTCCGGATTCTGTAATAGAAGGCTCCATCGCTGGATTCGAGTCAACCTTTAACAGTTGCCATTAAGGAAAGCCAGTAGGTTTCTTGGCAGGGGAGGCAATACTTGGCGAATCTGGAGTAAAAGGCTTGACGAGACCTATTTTCGTTTTTGGGAATAGACTTGTTGCCCCCCACGGCGAGTGGGTGATAAAATAGAGTCAATATATACAAATAGAAGTTAATCGTTTTTTACAGGAATATCAGTTATGGCTTTAACTACAGATCAGATCAATCGTTACAGTCGGCATTTGTTGTTGCCAGAAGTAGGGGTTGAAGGACAGGAAAAAATTTGTAATGCGAAAGTTCTATTGATTGGCACCGGGGGGCTGGGTTCTCCGCTGGCATTGTACTTAGCCGCTGCGGGAGTCGGAACTTTAGGGTTGATTGATTTCGATGTGGTGGATTTGAGCAACCTGCAAAGGCAGGTGATCCATGGTGAATCAACTGTGGGAAAGCTAAAGGTTGATTCTGCAAAGGACCGAATTGCTGATATCAATTCGAGCATTGATGTCAAAACATATAATTTGAGATTGTCGTCTGAAAATGCAATGGATATTTTTAAGGACTACGACATCATCATTGATGGCACTGATAATTTTCCGACACGCTATCTTGCGAGCGATGCCTGTGTGCTGTTGAAAAAACCTTATATCTACGGATGTATATTGAGATTTGAAGGTCAGGCTTCGGTATTCGATTCCAGAGTCGGCCCTTGTTATCGATGTTTGTTCCCCGAGCCACCGCCACCTGGATTGGTGCCGAGTTGTGCAGAGGGCGGTGTTTTGGGAATTCTTCCCGGAATTGTAGGTCTCCTTCAAGCCAATGAAGCGGTGAAATTGATTCTTGGAAAAGGGGACTCCTTGGTAGGTCGTTTGCTTTTGTTCGATGCTTTGGGCATGAAGTTCAGGGAAATGAAACTCAGGAAGGATAAGGATTGTCCTATTTGTGGTGATAACCCGACCATAAAAGAATTAATCGACTATGAAGAATTCTGCGGCATTGTTCCAGTTCAGGCCTCTCCAGAGGACGATGAAATGGAAATTGGTGTTGAGCAGGTTAAGCAGATGCTGGACAACAAGCAGGCATTTAGGCTGATTGATGTGCGGGAAACCACAGAGTACGATATTTGTAAAATTGCCGGGGCGATTTTGATTCCACTTGGAGATATAGAAGCAAAAGATCCGGCAAAACTTCATGGCTTGAGACCCGATGAAGAAATTGTTCTGCATTGTAAGGCCGGCGTACGTTCTATGAAGGCTGCCAAGGCACTACAGGAAATGGGGTTCAAAAATCTGAAAAGCATGCGTGGCGGTATCAATGAATGGTCAGAAAAGATCGATTCTTCTGTCCCTCTTTATTAACAGTCGGAACTCTTAAATTGTCCTCTTTGAAAAACCGAAAAGTAATTGTAACCGGTGCCGCCGATGGTATTGGCAAGGCTCTTGCCTTGGCCTTCGCAAAAGAAGGGGCGCAGGTTGCAGGTTGCTCACGTGGCACCGAACGGCTGGATTCTCTTGCAAAAGAGATAGAGGGTTCGGGTCATGTTTTTTTCGCTGCTGATCTTTCTACGGCCGAGGGTGTTCGTGCATTTTTTGATAAGGTGCAAGAGGCCTTTGGTGGGATAGATGTTCTTGTTAATAATGTAGGTGCGATTTTAAAGCTTGGAAACTTTTTTGAAGTCTCAGATGAAGATTGGGAAAATTCGTTTCAGATCAATCTCATGTCGGCGGTTCGTCTCTGCCGATTGAGTATTCCCGCGTTACGAAAATCTTCTTGCCCACGGATTATTAATATATCTTCCGTCGCTGCGTCCCACCCACAGGAGATATTCCCGCATTACAATGCGATGAAAGCAGGACTCTCGAACCTGACAGTTTCGCTTGCGCAAACCCTGGCAGAAGATGGTATTTGCGTCAACACGATCTCTCCTGGTCCTGTATGGAGTCGATCGTGGGAACAGGAAGCCGAGGTACAAGGTAATGGGCCATCTTTTGAGCAGACTAAAAAAAATATTATGGAACAGACAGGTAAATCCATTCCCTTGAAAAGAATGGGAATGCCGGAAGATCTAACCGGGCTGGCTCTGTTCCTTGCTTCCGAACAATCCTCATGGATCACTGCAACAAACTTCACAGTTGACGGCGGATTAACGCGGAACCCTTTCTAATGTTAGCTACTCTGCATTCTTCAAAATACTTTTTTACTCCAAAGCGTTGGTTACACCTTTTATTTTTGGTGACAATACTTTGCATTGCAAACCAGGGTTGTTCGGTTTCTCAAACAGCACAGCAGGCTAATAAAGTACTCGTCAATAAAGAGGATCCTATATTTGACAAGCGCTTTCAGGATATTTCCATTGAAGATATCGACCTGCAAAACTTTTGGACTAGGTTGGATGATGTTGAGGAAAGTAATGACAGAGACCCCATCTCTATAGACAATCAGACCTTTGCTCGTATTTCGCAATCCGTCAAATCGGCGGTGGTCAATATCTACACGGTAAGGCTGGAAGAAAAAGACGCGAATATTGGAATAGATCCCAATAGTTTATTGCCATTTAATATCCCCATTGTCTCCAGCATTCTTGATTTTGTACCTTTTCAGGTTCCCGTCCCATTTAATTCGGAAGGACTCAGTCTGGGGTCCGGATTTCTAATTAATCAGCAGGGATATATTCTTACTAATGCTCATGTTATTTCTAACGCAGTTGATATTCGTGTGGTTCTGTCGGAAGAGAAAAAAGAATATCCTGCACAAATTATAGGCATTGATCGGTTGTCGGACACGGCGCTGATAAAAATCGATCCGGATTTTCTTCCCAATGTTCTTCCTTTTGGTGATTCGGATGCGTTGCAAATGGGAGAAGTTGTTTTAGCAATGGGGAATCCATTAGGGTTTCAACATTCTGTCACATCAGGATTAATCAGTGCCAAGGAGAGAACTTCACCACACCCCAAAGATCGATTTGTTAATTACTTGCAAACCGATTCGGCTATCAATCCGGGAAGTAGTGGAGGTCCGTTAATAAACCTGCATGGGGAAGTTGTTGGAATCAATACTGCGATCATTCAGCAAGCTCAATTGATCGGTTTTGCTATCCCCATAAATGCAGTGAAAGAAGTCATGGGTATGCTGATTATTGGCGAAGAGGAGCGAGGATGGTTTGGCGCCAGTGCAACACCTATTTCCAATGAAGAAGCTGCCGAGTTAGAATTTGAAAGTTCTGACGGGCTTATAGTAAAGAGCGTGGAGAAAGGAAGCCCTGCAGAGGCTTCAGGGCTGAAGGAAAAAGATATCATTGTTGAGTTTAACCATAATCCTATTGACAATTTTGTTATCTTTCGTCGCAAACTATTAGCCTTGGCTCCGGGACAAGCGATCAATTTGAAAATATTTCGCGATGGAAAAACTTTTGAAGTGACGAGCACGCTTATTAAAAAACCGACAGAAACAGAAAAAAACGAAGAAACGTTTAGCGAAGATGCTCCTTCCTCCTGAATAAAATTTTTTAACGGATAAAAATATTTATGACTTCTTCTATTAACCCACAAATTTTCCGGGAATATGATATTCGCGGCATCGTGGATCAAGACCTCACCTCAGAATCTGTAGCAAGTATTGGCAAAGCCATTGGTACCTATATCAGGAGAGGCGGAGGCAAAACAATAGTGGTTGGCAGGGATGTGCGTTCGAGTTCTATTGGGTTTAGAGATATTCTTTCGAAGGCATTAAATTCGACCGGATGTGATGTCATCGATATCGGAATGGTGCCTACCCCGGTGACGTATTTTGCTCTGCATCATTTTAAAGCCGATGGCGGGGTGATGATTACCGGTAGTCACAATCCACCAGAGTTCAATGGATTCAAAATCAGCCAGGGTCTGCACAGTTTGTACGGTGAAAAGGTGCAGGCGTTGAAAAGATTAATCGAAGCAAATGATTTTGAAACAGGAACTGGCAATACAAGACAGCAAGAGGTGCTGGGCGATTATATGGAAAAGATATGTTCCATTTTAAAGATATCGCGAAAGGTAAAAGTAGTGGTTGATGGCGGCAACGGCTGTTTTGGAATTGTTGGTCCGGATCTTTTAAGAAAGCTGGACCAAAACCCTGTCGAACTGTTCAGCGAACCCGATGGCACCTTTCCCAATCACCATCCTGATCCTACGGTTACGGAACACCTGACTCACTTGATTGCAAAAGTTCGCTCTGAAAATGCAGAACTCGGTATCGGGTTCGATGGCGATGCAGACCGGATCGGGGTTGTCGATGAAAAAGGAAATATCTTATGGGGAGACCAACTGCTCACCATTTTTGCTCGCGATATTCTTTCCCGGAACCCAGGAGCTACCATTGTGGGGGAAGTAAAATGTTCTCAGAACCTTTATCAGGATATTGAAAAGCATGGGGGAGTCCCTGTTATGGCGGCGGCCGGGCACTCTCTGATAAAAAATAAAATGCGTGAAACAGGAGCTCTGTTGGCTGGAGAAATGAGTGGTCATATATGTTTTGCCGACAATTACTACGGTTTTGATGATGCCATTTTCGCAGCCTGCCGTATCCTTCAAATTGTAGCGGAATCGAAGCAAAAGGTTTCTGAAATGCTTTCCGACTTGCCGAAAACAGCTTCTACTCCTGAGATTCGGATTGATTGTCCTGATGACAAGAAATTTGAAATTGTCCGCGAGTTAACAGAAATTTTCAGAGATAAATATGATGTTATAGATATCGATGGCGTTCGCATTAAGTTTGATGGTGGTTGGGCTTTGATACGCGCTTCAAACACACAGGCTATTCTGGTGCTGCGATTTGAGGCTATCAACGAAGAAAGATTGCAAGAACTGGTGGTCTTGGTGAAAAAGCAAATGGATAAGTATCAGCCCGTTGTTCAATTCGATTACAAGTCATGATAAAAAAATACTTGCACACACGGTTCAGAGTGTCTGACATGGATAAATCGATTTCTTTTTACCAGGATATTCTGGGGATGGAAGTACTCGAGCAGAAAACTTCACCGCGCGGTTCCAAATTGGTGTTCCTGAAGTTTCCGGGTATGGATTGCGAATTGGAATTATGCGCTTTCCCTGATTCAGGGTCGGTCCATGTTCCTGAAGATTTGGTCCATCTTGCTTTTGAAGTGGATGACCTGGAAATGTGTATAGAAAAACTCAATGCGTCTGGTGTTCCTATTACAGAAGGCCCCATAGAGTCTTCAAATGGAACAAAGTTTATATTTACCGAAGACCCGGATAAATATGAAATCGAATTGATGTATTACAAAGATTAAACTTTGGTCACGATAACTCCAACATATCCCTCCACTTGTTCTTCGAAAGGTTGCCTAAATGACATGCTAGTTTATTTTCTAATTAGACTAAATTTTCAGGTTAGAATTTTTCTGCTACCACTGGCGTGCGTTGAGGGGGTCGATTGTTGGAAGGATTCATTTTAGGCCATCCTCTTTCTTGTTAACTCCAAGTTGAAAGAGGAAGAAATTAGCCAAGGTGGAAAAGTAAGGAACTTAGAAAATAAGCCCGTTTTTCTTAAGCCAGTCTTCAGTATTAAACTTTTTGTTGGAAAATTCCTGAAACTCGATTTCTTTTTTGGAAAGCTGTTGCCCATCGATGAACTGCGTCTTTTTAGAAGACTTCTTGCGCGCGCGTTTTTTTGGAGCCGGTTGTTCTTCGGTGAGTTCTTCTTCCACTTCTAATTCAAGTGAGTCGGTCAGCACTTCCATTTTAAGTACAAGAACCATAAAGCTTTTTGGACATATTTCTTCGTTTTTCTGGATTTCCGCAACAATCTTTTTTACCTTAGACGATGTCATTACCGCTTCCGTAATGGCTTTGGATAATTTTTCAAAACTGCGTTCAGCCCCGTCGGATTCACTCACAAAATCCCCCTTTCGGTTTCAAAAAAACGAATAAATTTTTATTTCTTGTACTTATCTAACCTTAAACCTCAGCTATTCCCTTGTCAAGGGGACCTTTGTAAAAGCATGAAAATGGAGGATAAGTTATAATCCCCGTTTCATAACGGGTGGTTATAACAAGCCCGAATTATAGTCAAGGCGGATGTGATTTTTAAACACTTTCCTTATTGTAAATAGGAAATTTTGTAGAAAAGGTTATACGTTTTATGGAATTTTTTTCCAATATTCTAGCTTCTCCGTCCCTCGTCTGGGTCGTGACGGCAATGGGGTTTTATTTGGTCAATATATTTTTGGGCCTGTTTATTGCCTTTCAGAAAAACACGGTCGATACTCGGAAAATACATAAATACCTTTTTTACTCCATCGCGTTCTGTTTGATTTACTTCCTCATTATGAATCAGACGCATAATGAGAACACGTTGATAGATTATGCGGTGGTTCTATACATGGTTGCACTTGTCCCCTTCAGCAAACGTTGGGATATTTTAGTGCATGCTCTGGTTGCGGTGATTGGGCTGATACTTATGCCTTTGCTCATCGTCCTGCAAACCTAAGAGACCACTCGGCGTGGAGCCAGAAGGTCTATTCTCTTAAAGTGAAACTATTGTCTTCAAGCTTCTGGATAGCATTGCTTCTTCTGACAGGAGGTTGACTCTTTGCATTATAGCGAGTGATCACAGCAAGCTAGGTGATCCCGGTATTTGGTGTCATGTTGATTTAGTAACAACATCACATAATCATGCAGGCACATAAGGATAGATTTAAGGAGAGTATACTAGCGAACGCTAGTCTGCGATGGCGGCTTTGACGGTGATGTCGCCGTAGACTTTTACCCGGCAACCGAGTTTTTGATGGTCTTCGAGTTTGTGGATTTTTTCAAAGAAAGTACGCCCGTTGACGTTTTCCATGGGCTCAACTTCTACCACGCATTTGGCGCATAAACCAGTTCCTCGACAATTGAGGAATTTGTTGAAGCCTTTATAAATCTCGGCATCGTTATAAAGAGCCGCCTGCCGTAAATTGGCACCATAACCTGCTTTAAATTCAAAAGTTTCATCGGTTTCTGTGTTGATGACTTTTATTTTTGGCATGATAACCCTTTAGATGTTTAGGTTTCGAGAGCGTCATTAATGCCCGATTAACCGGACAATGTCAATCCCTAATTCTTTAAGTTGACGGAGTTAATTTGTACTCTGAGCATCCCCCTTGTCAGAGGGAGATCATTGAAGCTCAACATCTAGAAGCTTGAAGGCAATAGTTTTGCTATAAGAGAATAGACCTATTGGCCCGCGGGGGCCTACCCCGCTAAATGGAATAATTATGTCCCATTAGTATCTTCTTTTCTTTTAGAAAGTCCTGAATTTTGGTCGATGCCATTTTTGCATCTTGAGCTTCATCTAAAGACAGGGTGATATCGGGTTCGCCCGTGGGTTGCGAGGCGACTTGTATTTCTATCACCTGGTAAGGGTTCGCCAGCAGTCTGAGGTCTTCCTGATCTTCTTTGTGGAAAGCGTTGGATGTGGAAATTACCACATGCCCGGCATCGAGAAACAGTTTTGCCACCTCTCCCAGCCGCCTTGCTGACTCATCTTCAACAGTGGAATTGCTTAAATCAGCCGAGACACCCAGATTCACATTTCTGCGATCTAAAAGGTAGCTCTGGAAATTGTTCTCAAAAAGATTATGCTCAAGAGTTCTTGCCAAGGGGCCTTTTCCTGATCCCGGTTCGCCGGTGATGAGGATCAATGCGGCACGGTGCCCATTTCGATAAGCGCGTTCTTCTGGTTTGATGTCGCTTTTTATCCAGTTGAAATCACGGTTACGAACCTCATCTCTGAGTTTGTCTTCTTTAGTAATCGGATTGTAGGTGGTGATGATTCCACCACCGCAGACATCGTATTCATCGACCAATACAAAACGTCCCGTACTCGCGATTGATCCAAAAAGATCGAAAGCCACCGGAGATCTCGTTTTCAGTGTCAGTTCCGCGACATCATTTTTTGCTATGTAGTCTTGATTGCTTAATGTCTCAAGAGTGGAGGCATCGATGGCTTTTTTAAATTCATGGACTTCGCATTCCACTTCCTGCGTGTTCAGCTTGATTGTGAATTTGCGGCCTTTTTCCAGATTGCGTTTTCCCATCCAGAAAACATTGGCATCAAAAGTTGTGGAAACGATAGGTAACTCGTCCATCAAAGTACAAACATCTCCACGCTCGACAAAAATTTGTTCATCCAAAGTGAACCCAATGGATTCCGAAGAGGTTGCTACGTTGGGTTGTTCGGGAACGCTCCAGGCTTCGATGGTTTTAACGACGGCTTGTTTGCTTGAAGGTGAGAAGATAACACGGTCTCCTACCTTGAGCTTACCTGATTCCACACGCCCGGCAATGATTCTGCGTTCGTCAAATTTATAGACGTCTTGAACGGGAAAGCGAAAGGGAAGATGATCGGGTCTCGGTTTTTTCTCGAACTGGTCAAGCATATTTAAAACCGTGGGGCCTTTGTACCAGGGCATTTCATCTTTCAGTTTGGCAATATTGACACCTAACTTTGCTGAGACGGGAATAAACTCTCTTGCTTCAACACCTAATGATTCTAAAAATTTGGAGTACTCCGCTTTGATTTTGGAATACACTTTTTCGTCGTAATCCACTAAGTCCATTTTGTTGATGACCACGGCCACCTGTGTGAGACCCAGCAGTTTAAGAATGTAGCCGTGTCGGCGAGATTGTTCTTGCACCCCTTCTTTGGCATCGATGAGAAGAAGCGCGGCTTCTGCATCGGCAGCACCGGTCACCATATTTTTCAGGAACTCCTTATGTCCCGGAGCATCGATGATGACGTATTTTCTTTTTGGGGTATGAAAAAATATTTGCGAGGTATCGATGGTGATACCTTGTTCCTGTTCTTCTTGCAATGCGTCTAGTAGAAAGGCAAACTCGAAAGTTTTTCCTTGCTGGGCGCAGATGTCTTTGATGAAGTCGAGTTTCCCTTCAGGGAGGCTCCCCGTATCCGAGAGCAGACGGCCTACTAAAGTAGACTTACCGTGATCCACATGACCTACGATGACCATCCGCATCAAGCGGCTGGAAAGTTCTTGTGCGTTTCCGTTATTGCCCATTTACATATACCCTCGGGCTCGCAGTTTCTGCATGGCATAGGTATCTTCCTGATCCTGTGCCCTACCAGAACGCTCTGATGTTGTTGTGTTGTGTTTTAACTCTTCAACGATCTCTTCCACGTTTTTGGCATTGGAATCTATGGTACCAGTGCAAGGGGCACAGCCTAATGATCGGTAACGCTTGCCCTCGGGGGTTGCGAAATAGAGATCGATGATGGGGATTTTCTCCCGCAAAATATATTCCCACACATTCAATTCTGTCCAATGAAGAATGGGGTGGATGCGAATGTGCGTGTCGTCCGCAAATGTAGTTTTATATTGATCCCATAACTCGGGTGGCTGATCTTTGAAGTTCCACTCAAAGTTTTTATCTCGCGGTGAGAAATATCTTTCTTTGGCGCGAGTGCCTTCTTCATCACGGCGAATTCCGAGAATGAGTCCAGTGTATCCATGCTCGTCCATTATGCATTGCAGGCCCTGGGTTTTGAGGGCTTCACAGCAGGTGATGCGTCCTTTTTCATGGTTCATGCCTTCATCCAATGCTTTCTGGTTTTTTCCTACGACCAGGTTCAAACCCCACTCCTTCGCATAATGATCACGGTATTCTATCATCGCGGGGATTTTATAAGTGGTGTCAATATGAACCAGAGGGATTGGGCAATGCCCAAAAAAGGCCTTACGCGCCAGCCAGACCAAAATCGTAGAATCTTTACCAATAGACCACAGCATGGCAAGATTTTTGAAGTTTTTGTAGGCTTCGCGGAGAATAAAAATGCTTTGATTTTCAAGCTCGTCTAGATGATCCATTTAATACAGAAATTCCTTAATGTGATAGGGAAACTCCACTTTATCCTGATTTTTCAATAGAATCAAGGGGGACGAGGATTTTACGGGAAATTAATAGAATGCGCAACGAGAATGCTGCATTTTTAGTGTTTTTCAGGAGAAATACTTGCGAACCACATCGGGGAAGGGGCAATGCAAGCAGTTATTCTGGCTCTGAGTGCAGAAATCCTGATAAACCTGCATCAGCCCCTGCACCTGCTTTTCGGAGGTCAGTAGCTGTATCATTTTTTTCTCGTCGCCAAAAATATAATGCTTCATAAACCGGATTAATTTATTGTCGCTGGCTCCTTTACTGATTTGGAATATATAATTGAGGCTCTCTTCGAGGTCGCCAAGCTTGCCAGCGCGGGCAAAAATTAATCCGATGGGAAGGCCAATATTGATAATGATTTCGCGTGACCGGGCGGCGCCGATAAGTTGCTGGGGGCCGGCCAAGGTTTTCCCCCCTGGCGTGTAGTGCTGAGACCAGTAGTCTGTGGCATCTACGCAGAAAAAATTTAAAAGTTTATCGACTTCTTTTCGCGAGGCATTTTTGATTTTCAAAGTGGAAATGGCTTGAATGAAGTTGGAGAACAGGCCTTTCTTTTCCTGAAGAACAACCAGATAAGCCAATCCCGCAATCCGTCTGTAAGGATAGTTCGCCGGACGAATGGCACGAAAACACCAATCCTTTTTTGTCAGCGGCGAATCAGGCAATGAATTTTTGTAACTTTCCAATATTTTGACTAGCTTGCGCAAAGCCGGTATCTCTTTCCAGTTTTCCGAATCCATCAATCCCGAAGCACCGAAAAGCAATGCCTGATAGTGAAGAACTCTTTCCTCTCCCTTAAACTTTGTAGGAACCAAATCTCTCAGCGTAGTAAGAGGCAGGGTGTCAGCAAGAATTTGAAACGGTTGTTTATTGTTGGGGTATCCCAGAGCTTCTGCGACACCTCGGTAAAAGGTTTGCTCGTATCCTTCGATGATGATCGGGTCGTGAAAGCGTTCCAGTTTTCTTAGCACTCTTGCTTCGCCAGCGGCGTTGAGTAGTTGAGTTAACTTTTCTTCGGATAATTTGGAAAGGGGTTCGTGGCAGAGCCCTACATTGCATTGATTGAGAACCGGATAGCTTTCAAAATCGAGTTCATCATTGAGATCTAGGATTCCTTTGGTCAGAAAATCTTTTATCTCAAAATCGAATGTTGCATTATTTTTTTTGTTTTGTTTAGGTGGTTGTTTTCCTCGTCCCTGCCACATATAGACATGCAAAACGACATTGTCAAAGTCCGGGTTCTTAGAATGACCGTGGCTTTCCCAATCGGTGGCATAGACATGCAGTTCTACATCTCCTTCGTATACTTTCCCGTTGACCTTGATTGTTGCGCTAGTGAAGTCGGGGCCTTTGCCAAAATTCCAGTAGCCGGGGTAGATAATTTCCAGGTTTTGATCGTCCTGGGTCTTGAGCTTGGGAGTACAAAACAACTGGTCGTTCCAGATGCAGCGAATTACTTTTTCGGGGACGCGTATCGTGTGATCTTCTTCTCGAACTTCAAACTGATTTAAGACTCGGGTAAATTTCAAATAGGCATCTGAAAATTTTTGCGCCGCGATCATTTGATTTTCCATTCAGTGCCGTTGGCAGTATCTTCAATCAGCACGCCCATTGCAGTTAATTCATCGCGACAGCGGTCGGCATCCGCCCAGTTTTTGGAACTACGCGCGGCATTGCGGTCGGTAATCAATTTTTCTATTTTTTTAACGTCGAGATTAAGGTTCTCGTTTTTGATCGCAAACAATTCTTTTTCAAACTGCTCCGGGGTACGGGAAAACAAACCGAGAATTTTTCCTGCGTTCAGCCATGCATGGGTAGATACCGCAAAATCTTCCAAGCCGTCCTCATCGTTTAGTGCCGAGTTGATGTTTCGCAGCCCTTCGTTCAGGTGAGCTATAACAACGGCGGTATTTAGGTCATCATTCATTGCCGTTTCAAAAATTTTTGTTAGAGCATGTTTTTTAACCTTGTCCTGAAACCCTGAAATAGAGTTTGTGTCGAGGTCTTTTAGTTTTTCATTTGCCCCTGCAAGCCCCTCATAAAACCGTGTCGTTACCTTGGTTGCATCTTCGAGGTTCTTTTCGGAAAAATCTATCGGACTGCGGTATTGACTGCTGATTAAGAATAGTCGCAATACTTCGGGGTGGTATTTTTTGTAAACATCGCGAAGGGTGAAAAAGTTGCCCAATGATTTCGACATCTTTTCCTTGTCGATGTTGACGAATCCGTTGTGAACCCAATAGCGAACCGGCTGTTTGCCGGTGCAACCGCAGGATTGGGCAATTTCGTTTTCATGATGCGGAAATACTAAATCTTTGCCACCCCCATGAATATCAAAGGTGTCACCGAGATATTTTTTGCTCATCGCCGAGCATTCGATATGCCAGCCCGGTCTGCCTAGCCCCCAGGGGCTATCCCATGAAGGCTCTCCCGGCTTGCTCTTTTTCCATAACGCGAAATCCAGCGGGTCTTTTTTGGTGTCGTTGACTTCGACGCGAGCCCCTGACTGCAAATCGTCAATATTTTTTCCGGAGAGGCAACCGTAGTCCTTGAACGATTTTATGGAATAAAAAACATCGCCTCCTGATTCATAAGCCTTGTCCTGATCAACAAGAGATTGAATCATCTCCAGCATTTCAGCGATGTGATCGGTGGCTTTCGGTTCTTCAGTGGGGGATTCGATATTGAGTTCCCCCATATCCTGATGAAAGGCTTCGATGTATTTTCGATTGACCTCCTGCCAGTCGATGCCTTCTTCGTTAGCTCGGTTGATGATTTTGTCATCAATGTCGGTGAAGTTGCGGATGAAGCATACATCGTTTCCCAGATATCGCAGATAGCGGTAAAGCGTGTCGAAGGCAATAGCTGCGCGGGCATGACCGACATGACAGTAGTCGTAGACGGTGACGCCACAGACATACATGCCGACTTGTTTTTCTTTTTGCGGGATGAACTCTTCTTTCTTCCCGCTCATGGTATTGAATATTTTTAAACTCATCAAGGTCAGCGGGGTTACCCCGCGGTCAATAGTCAAAGATTTTTGAGGCGAACGATTTTCGTTGCGCTTCTATATAAGTTTACTCTATTTTTTTCAGACGGGGTAGTAGGCCTTGATATTTCCCGCGCCTAGTTGCCCACGGTGGTGGGCTGAATGCGGGCTTCCAGCTCTTTCACGGTGTTGCGCAATGCAGCAACCGCGAATTCGGCTTGGCTCTTGAGAGATGTTACGGTCACGGTGGTTTTGCCGTAGCCTGAAATTTCTTTGCGGATTTTATCCAGTTTTCGTTCCAGAAGTATGCTGCGTTTGGAGCTGAAGCTTTTGGCTATGGCACCTTTCAGACCTTCTCCCGCAAAATGTTTGGTGACAGCCATCAACATACGTTTTCGTGAAATGAATTTTTTGCCGTTTTCCCAGTCTTCGATGGCCTGGAACATTTCTCTTTCAATATTGTCGACGATAGAATTGTAATCGGTGGGGTCGGTCATGTCGTGGATTTCTCCTGGAACCGACGCCGATTTGATATCGAAATCAAAAGTCTGGTCTACACCTGTGAGGTCTGCCGAGCGAATATTATTTGCAACCTCGTCAGGACTCAACATGGGTGCCCAGACCTGCATGATATAGCCTTCACTTTTTACATTTTTAAATTCGTACTCGCCTTTTGCGTTGGGCTGGGTGTAGTGACCATTTGGAACTACAAAGAGAGTGCCAATCATGTCTTTGTGCATATTGCATCGCAACACAATGGGGCCGGCGGTGTTGAATGCAATGGACTTAAAAGAACCTGAAGCCATAGCCCCCAGGTTGAACTGGTTACTTAGAGATTTTGAATAAATGTTATGAACTTCTTTATCGTGGTTAGCAAAGGTCACGGTAGTTCCCGTTTGTATAACTGAATGGCGGGGAAGAAAATTCAGTCCATTCTGCTGAATGGTTAAAACGGGAGCTTTTATCTGCCCTTGTACTGGTAGCTTTGTTTTTGTTTCTAAAAGTACCAATGTGTTCGGGCTGGGAGCTTTGCCGTTTATAAGAATCGTTCCTTTAACCTGAGTCAATTTGTTGACTTTTTTGGAACCTTCTTCCATTTTATGGTTAGAACCAGAACCTTCTTCTTTTTTCTTTTCTTCTGCTTTAGCGGGTGCGACCTCGGCTTGTTTAACTGGTTCGGATTTAGAAGCTTGTGGCTTGGGCTGGTTGATCGGCTTTTCTGCTGCAGGATCATATTTACCCAAGGCGGTTAGCATCTGGATGACGAAGGGTTTTTCATATTGTTTGTCCAGCTCAATGGCTTTCAAAAAATGGGGTGCAGCTGATTCAAATTTCTTTTGGATTCCCAGAACGATGCCAAGGTTGAAATGAATCAATGCAAAATCAGGGTCGATTTCAAGTGCCTGTTTGTAAATGTTGACTTCTTGTCCGTACATTTTTTTCCGGCCATACGATTTTCCCAGTAAGTTGTAAGCCATAAGGTTATTGGGTGCCAGATCGATCGTTTTCTTGAAAAGGCGGATCGCATCTTCGGGAATATCGCCTTCCAGTTGGGACATGGCCCAGTTGAAAGTGATTTCGCTGTCGTTTGGAGATAGCTCGTGGGCTCTGGCAAAGCGTTTGTTGGCACCTTCAAATTTTTTCGCCATCCGCATTGCGGCACCCCAGATGGAGTATAGCTCCGGCGAGTCGGGACTGATAATGGAAGCTTTTTCAAATTCCATGCTACCGGCGTTGAATTCGCCCTTTTCGGTAAGCTCCATACCTTTTTGGATATGTTCTAGTGCTTGCCGAGGCAAAGTAGTTCTTGGTGATGGAGTGGATGTGGCTGTTTTTATCAGATTGCCTAAGTCGGTTTCAGGGGCGGTTTTCTGGATGTTCTGAGGTGTAGATTTCTCAGAATTATTTTTTTTGATTTCGGGTTTATTATTTGATTCTTGATAACTGGAATAGGATTGGAGATTAGTAGTAGGGGCTGAATAATGCATCAAGGCCCAAAGTCCGGCTCCGAGAGCTGCAAGCCCCGTAATCGTAAGAATGGAGTTTTTTAATAAATTTGTTGATTCGGTTTTTTTATGTTTTGATTCCATAACTTGTTTTACTATCCTGATATCAGTGTTAATAACCCGTTTGCTTTAGATCGCCGCTTGCGAATATTTATTCCATTATTTTTTTGTCAATAGCACGAAAAAAAACCACCATTGTTGGCCTCAGCTGATTTTTGCTTGATTTTAGGAATAATCAGGTTGAATTTCTTCGAGTAATACGATTAAATCATAGCCGCGAACGGCCTGTCAACCGAACAGGTTGGGATTGTTTCTTGCCAGCAGGGTTTTCTACTTACTTCAACGATGATTTTAGCCCGGCTGAAACCCACAGACTTAAATAATAAATGAATTCCACAACAGAAATAGAAGGCCTTGTAGCCTGCCTTAAAGGCAAGTCGGGTTATCTTCCCTGCCAGTTTATAGAAATGGCTTTGAAGGAAGGAATGATCCATTCCCAGGTTCCTATCGAGGCATCACATATTCAACCGGTGAGCCTCGATTTGCGATTGGGAAAAAAGGCATATCGAATTCAGTGCAGTTTTTTGCCAGAGAATGATCCAGTAGAAACTCGCTTAAAAGATGTAACGCTTTATGAGTTTGATATCTCCAAAGGCGGAATCCTGGAAAAAAATGCGATTTATTTGATTCCTCTGATGGAAGAATTGCATTTGCCACCTGAGTTTTACGGGCTTGCCAATCCAAAAAGTTCTACGGGTCGGCTGGATATGTTTACCCGCGTGATTGTGGATGGAGGTCACCGTTTCGATGAAATTCCGTTAGGGTATCGAGGAAAGCTTTATCTGGAAGTCATACCGCGGTCTTTTCCGGTAAAGGTGCATACGGGGCTTTCGCTGAACCAGTTGCGGGTGGCGCACCGTACCTCGCAATCTCTAGACAAAAAGAAACTGGTGAACAAATTTAAGAAAAACCCGGTTTTATTTGACCAAAGCGGATTCCACATTCCTGTCGATGAAGTGAAGTTAGAAGAGGGTGTCTATGTCGGCGTCGATGTGTATGGTGACGAACCTGAATCTATTGTAGCTTATAAGGCCAAGACGAATTCGAATGTGATCGACCTTTCCAAAATAGGGCATTACAAGATAGAAGAGTTTTGGGAGCCTATTTATAGGCCAAAAAAGAACAGGTTGATCCTAGAGCCCGAAAGCTTCTATATTATGATGTCGAAAGAGAAGATATGCATCTGGCCCGACTGGCTTGCGGAAATGATTGCCTACGAACCCAATAGTGGCGAATTACGCACCCATTACGCAGGTTTTTTCGATTCCGGTTTTGGATGGAATGGAACAGATGAATTGATGAATCAAGGGACCCGAGCGGTGATGGAAGTTCGCCCGCACGATGTGCCATTTATGGTAGAACATGGACAGACATTTTGTCGACTCAAGTTTGAACGGGTAGTGGCAAGACCCGATAGGGTTTATGGAGTTGAGCTGAATTCTAATTATCACTCTCAAGGGTTGGCCTTGAGTAAATATTTTGAGTCCCACTAGCGTGGGGATAAATGGTATTGAGACAAGTATGGAACGAGATGAATTAAAATCTATTGTTGAGAATGTTTTGTTGGCCGCTGACCAGCCTGTGAATGCGGGTGAGCTTGAAAAAATTTTTCTCAACACGGCAGAAAAAAATGATTTGCAGGTGATTCTTGAAGAATTGAAGGAAGAGTATCAATCTCGAAACCTTCAGATATTGGAAGTGGCCGATGGTTACCAGTTGTGTACCCGGCATGAGTTTAATGACTGGATTCGTAAATTCTTGAAGCTGGACAGGTCGTCACGGTTGTCGCAACCCAGTCTGGATACGCTTTCGATCATTGCGTATAAACAACCTCTGACGCGTCAGGAGGTAGATGATATTCGTGGCGTCGATTCGAGTGGGGTTGTCAAAACTCTGTTAGAAAAAAAAGTGATCGGACCGGCAGGTCGAAAAAAAGTTCCTGGGCGGCCTATCATGTATCGTACGACACAAAAATTCCTGGAATATTTTGGTTTGAAAGATTTGAGTGATCTGCCAACGCTTGAAGATTTAAAAGAAGAACTGGAAGGTGATGATCCGCCTGTACAGTCACAGATAGAATTCGCAAATGCAGACTCTTCAGGCTCTGTAGCTGTGGAAGATGAGGAAAATACCTCGCCCGAGTAGAGTAGCCCCATTTGTTTTACCACCCTTTATCCTTACATCTATTTTTAAATCATGGAAATTCGTTTACAAAAAATTATAGCTGACGCTGGTCTCGCCTCCCGAAGGGAAGCGGAAAGATGGATCGAACAGGGAAATGTGGAGGTGAACGGTAAAGTTGTAAAGAAACTGGGTTCGCTGGCAGACCCTAGTGTAGATGCCATTAAAGTTTTAGGGAAATCCATCCCCAGGAAGCAAGAAGAGGTTTATGTAGTTTTAAATAAACCTACCGGTTGCCTCACCACCATGGCGGAAGATAAGCGTGGTAGAACCACGGTCATGGAATATGTGCGGGTCACCAAGGTTCGAGTTTTTCCGGTAGGACGTCTTGATTTTAATACCCAGGGGGTGTTGCTTTTTACCAACGACGGTGCGCTGGCAAAAAAACTATTATTGCCAAAGTATAAGGTTGAGCGTACCTATAAAGTAAAAGTCTCGGGGATGCCAAACGAAAAAACGTTGAAACGGTTAACACGTGGAGTTCATATCGATGCCGAGAAATTCAAGCCTATTGAAGCCAGAATTCAAAAAACCAGTGGCAAAAATTGTTTTCTCATAATGACACTTGTTGAAGGTAAAAATAGGCATATTAAAAAAGTTTGCGAGCATATTGGCCATCCCGTTATCAAATTGCAACGTACCCACTTTGGCGGATTGAACTTGACCGGGCTTCCCTTGGGTGCGTGTCGGTTTTTGAGTCCAAAAGAAGTAAAGGCACTTAAAAAACTTGTGGTTGATGAACCACTACCCACCCGGCCGACAAAGAAAAAACGATGAGGAATCGGTTTTTCAAAAGATATTTTTGGGTCATAGGTTTTCTTGTGATCGCGCAATTCGACGGTCGTTTCGCGTTGGCGCAACCTATATTGAAAGATTCTTATCAAGGAACCGCCCGGGTCACGACGAAAGATGAAAACTATGTCGTTGCTCGTAAGAAGGCTGTGTCTTTAGCCATGAAAGATGCGATGTCTCTAGCATTTAAAGATTTAATGGGTGAAGAAGAGTTTATGGCTAATCGGAGGGATCTTAATAACATCATCCGGCGAGCCAGTCGTTATGTGAAAAGTTATAGATATTTGCAGGCATTGGATGATCTGGAGGGTAAGGCGGGTAAGGTGATTTTAGAGGTTCGATTTTTTGCCGGTGCGATGAATCAGGCTTTAGCGGGCATGGGAATTATCGCTGGCCCTGTGAGTGAACATAAAGTTATCGTTTTGATGAAAGAGAGTAGCTTTACTTCTGCGCCTCTTTCATCTTTTTGGGATATTATTCCCATCTCAGAAACGCAGCTTGCAAAAAACTTTTTGGAGTCAGGAGTGGAAGTGATAGACCGGGAACAGGTTCGCGATATAATTTCCGAAGCCATCGTTTTAAGTGCTATCAAAGGAAACGTTGAAGATGCCAGGAATATCGGCTTGAAAGCTGGGGCAGATATCGTTATCGTGGGAACGGCTTTTTCAAAATTGAAAAAAAATAAGGATAAGGACATGAAAATGGTTCAGGTGAATATCAGTGCCAAAGCCATTTCAGCGATCGACTCTTCCTTAATTGCCGCCAAAAGCGATTTTGCTACCGTAGAAAACGAATATGAATTGTCAGCAGAACTTGAAGCTTTTGATGTAACCAGCCAAAAACTTGCAGATTTCCTACTACCTTCTTTTCATCGTTATTGGAAAAATGGCGTGCAAGCCCCAGCCAAAAGGGCACCCGATGCCCCCCCAATGGCTATGACGGATATGTAAATTATGAGTCAGGATAAAAATAAAAATCTATTTCTGATTTCTTTAATTCTGTTTTTCGTTGCCTGCTTTCTGCTTTATTTTTCCCGTCGTGTGATAGCCCCTTTTCTAATTGCCTTTGCGCTAGCTTATCTTTTGGATCCGTTGGTGGACAGGATGTCATCTTCAAAGAGGGTTTCGAGAACCGCATCGGTGTTGTTTTTGATGGTGGCATTTTTTGCGCTGGTGGTATTCGCCGGTATTTTTCTTGTCCCCATATTGAGCATGCAGACGGAAAACCTGGTGCAAAATATTCCTGTCTATATTGGAATTGTTCAGGACTGGTTGCGCCCTCTTCTAGATATGGTAAGAGGGCTGGATCCAGTAAAAGTCGAAGAAATTCTCAATGAAGGTTTGTCCCGCTTTGGTGAGTTGCCCATGAAAGCTATACAGTTTTCCGGGAAACTGCTGTGGGGCTCGATTTCCAACCTGTTCAATATTATTTTGATGGTTGCCAATCTAGTGATCATTCCTGTGGTGATGTTTTATTTACTAAGAGATTTTGATTCTATAATCGAAAAACTTTTGGCTCTGGTTCCTCCCCGGTTCCAGATAAAAACAAAGGAAACGGTTGTGGAGATTGATCAGGTTCTGTCCAGCTTTGTTCGCGGGCAATTGATGGTGGTGGGATTGATGGGTGTTATGTATGCCATCGGTCTTTTTCTGTGCGACACTCCTATGAGCCTTTCATTAGGCCTCATGGCTGGTTTGGTCAACCTGGTTCCCTATCTTGGATTGGTGTTGGGTTTTGCCCCGGCGGCGCTCTTAACTTTTATGCATACTCAGGAGTGGATGCCTGTGCTAGGTGTTGCGGGTGTTTTTGCGTTTGTTCAGGCGATGGAGGGCATGGTTATTACCCCACGTGTGGTTGGTGAAAACATTGGTCTGCATCCGGTTGCGGTGATCTTCGCTGTTCTTCTTGGCGGCGAGCTGTTTGGCCTTGTTGGCATGATCCTCGGTGTTCCTATTGTGGCGGTGCTGAACGTTTTGGTTTCGCGCGGTCTTTTGCAGTATAAGAAATCCCCCTTCTACAGCTGATAGCATTCATCTAATATTCAGTTTTAAATTTCAAATACTTTGTAAGGATAGAGCTCCTTGCTCGACATTATTAATGTAGAGATTTTTTGTGGGTATTTATATATAGTTATCTATATATTGAGATATATGTGTATTAAAATGTGTTTTTTTAGTCCTTTCCTGTGAGAATAAAATTAATGTTTCGAGTGCTGTTGTTCATTTGGGTGGCAATTGGGTTGATCCCCTTTCCTGTTAGTGCGGATCATTCACCCAAAATTGAGATTATTGGCTCGACAACGGTTTTGCCCATTGCTTCCCGGGCGGCGGAGAGATTCGAAAAATTCCAAAGGGTCGAAAAGTTTAAGTCTTCACACCGTTTGCGGATTTTGGTCAATGCAGGAGGCTCCGGGGTTGGTATTCATTCTGTTGCCAAAGGACGGTCAGATATCGGCATGGCTTCTCGCGAAATTTCTCCATCTGAACGAAAACGGTTTGAAGGTTCTCATCTCAAGGTTCATACGGTGGGAGTAGATGCGGTGGCCTGCGTGATCTCATCAGAAATTTATGATGCGGGAATCCGTGACCTTACTCGCCAGGAAATTCGCGATATTTATCTGGGAAAAATAAGAAATTGGAAAGAGGTAGGAGGCCCAGATAGAAAAATCGTAGTGGTCGATAAAGAAAGGCATAGAGGAACCCGCCATGTTTTTATGGATTTCATTTTTGGTAACCCTACCGCAAAAACTCCTGGGACGATTCTAGTCACCGGATCTAACAACGAAGAGCAGACAAAAATAGCGCAAAGTGATTCTGCTATCGGCATGCTTTCTTATGCCTGGATCAACAATGAAGTGAGGGCAATTGGGATTCGCGATAATAAAAGTATTGTCAATCCTACTCGAGAGACCATTCGAAAAGGCGATTACCCCATTGTAAGGAATTTGAGTTTTATTACAGCAGGAGAACCCAGCGGGGAAGTCAAAGCGTTTTTGGAGTATTTAAAAAGTCCGGAAGGCCAGCAGGTGGTTGAAGAAAGTGGCTACATTCCTTTCACATAAGAAATCCAGGTCTATGGAAAACGAGTCACGTGGAATGGTGTGGATTTTTGCCAGTCTGAATCTGATTTTTTTATGTTGCGCAGGTGGCTTGTTCTTCTTTCTGATCTTTGAATCTTATCCGATTTTAAAACTGCACGGTTTTAATTTCTGGTTGGGTCAGGATTGGTGGGTGGGAGAAACTTATGGGGCATTGCCGATGCTTTACGGCTCTACCCTGGTGACTGCTTTAGCCTGCTTTCTGGTCTTACCACTTGCATTGGCTGTCGCCATTTTTACTTCCGAGTTTTTAACCTCAACAAACAGACGATGTGTGAAGGCAGTTTTGGAGCTGCTTGCCGGAGTTCCCGGAATTATTTACGGACTTTTGGGTGTTTCCTTCCTCTCTCTTTGGATTAAAGATGTATTTGGATTGTTGGATGGCAATACTCTGGCAACGGCAAGCTGCCTGCTTGCGATAATGATTTTGCCTACGGTTTTGACTTTGTCTGAAGATGCCATGCACGCTGTTCCTGGGGAGTATCGCGACAATGCTTTAGGATTGGGATTGAGCAAATGGCAAACGGCAATCGCTGTGGTTTTGCCGCAAGCGTTGCCCGGTATTATGGGTGCGATTTTACTTGGCATTGGCCGTGCGATGGGGGAAACCATTGCCGTGATGCTGGTTGTGGGCAGTCTGGATCGTATCCCCAACCCTTGGTTTAATATTTTTTCTTCAGCGCAAACGATTCCTTCCAAGCTAGGTCGTGAGGCGGCAGAATCTATTGGTGAAGGGGCGCATTGGAGTGCTTTGATGGCTTTGGGGTTAACGCTATTTATAATGGTGCTTTTGATTAACTTCATTGGAAACCGTTTTGTCAAGCGACGGAGCATTTCATGAGCTCTGCGACTTTTGAAAAAGCCATGGTCTTTTTTCTTTCGATTCTAACTTTATTGGTTTCCAGTTTACTCCTGATTATTCTTGCAACCGTATTCGCTAAAGGATTGCCAGCGTTGCATTCGGGTTTTTTAACTAAAGCCTCCGAGGATTTTGGTCGTGCAGGTGGAATTTTTTATCAATTGGTAGGGACGGTGGTTTTGATGACAGGAGCTGTTCTGGTCAGTTTGCCGGTGGCCTTGGGTTCCGTGATTTACCAGACACAATATTTGAAATCGGAAACGGGCAAGGAGATTTGTCGACAGGTTGGGCAGATGCTAAATGCAACGCCAACGATATTATTTGGTCTCGTGGGATATTTGTTTTTTGGCGTGTATCTGGAAACGGGAGTTTCCTGGGTGACGGGATCATTGATACTTGCTGTGATGATTTTACCCACACTACAAGTCAGCATTCGCGAAGCCATAGAAGCTTTGCCCAATCAATATAAGGATACAGGGATGGCTCTCGGCCTGTCGCCATGGTCGCAAATCAAATCAATTATTATCCCGCAATGTTATTACGGCATCATTACAGGGGTTTTTTTGGGGCTGGCGCGTGCAGCAGGAGAGACAGCAGCAATCATGTTTGCCGCCACTACCTTTTCAGGTATCCGCTTGCCTGAATCTTTTTCTGACCCGGTTCCAACTTTGCAAACTCATATGCTAGTGTTGACCCAGGAAGCGGCCAACCCGGAAGCTCTTGCTCAGGCCTGGGGTGCAGGACTGATTCTTTTATTGCTGGTGTTTTTTCTAACAGTGATGGCGTGGATATTAAGAAGCCGATTGAAAATGGAAGCGGATTTATGAGCCCTGCAATCCAAATTAAAAACCTAACGGTTACTTATGGTTCGATAAAAGTGATTGATGATTTTAGCTGTGAAGTAAAGGGGAACTCAGTAACCGCTATCATTGGTCCATCAGGATGTGGAAAATCAACTTTACTTCGAAGTTTGTGCAGGATGAACGATCGCATAGAAGGCTTTCATCTCGCGGGAGAGGTTTTGGTGCAGGGCGAAAATATTTATCATCCGGATGTGGATGTTTATAAGTTAAGAAGAAGAGTAGGGATAATTTTCCAAAAGCCTTGTGTTTTCCCTAAAAGCATTTTTGAAAATGTTTTGTTTGGCGTAAAACACCAAATTGATAAAAAAGATTACGAGACTCTTGTAGAACGTATGTTGACGGAAGTGAATCTCTGGGAAGAAGTAAAGGACCGGTTGAAGAACCTAGCGACAACACTTTCTGTAGGGCAACAGCAGCGTTTAGCTATGGCTCGAACGCTTGCTGTAGGGTCAGAGATTTTATTGATGGATGAACCTACCTCTTCGCTGGATCCTGAGTCTGCAGCGGCTATTGAGTCCCTAATCGAGTCGCTGAAAACCCACCATACTATTCTTCTGGTAACGCACCTGCAGGAGCAGGCCGAAAAGGTTTCTGATAATTTGATATTTTGCAATATAATTAGATAAAGCGTATATCAAAAAAACCTTCGAGGCTGGGATTGGCAAAGAATAAAGCAAAAAATAAGCAGGATAGGGCGAGTGCAGCTCTTTCAACACTGGGCGAAAAACTAAAAACCAGTAATCCAGATATGGCTGAGCATTTTGAAGCCATTAAGAGTATGGAGCTCTCTGTCCCTCGTCTGGTGCAGGTTATTGAAGATCTTTTACCCTACCCATGGGAAGACCCAGAATTGTTTGAAGAGGGTATTAAGCTTACCGCGCAAGGGTTTTATAACGAGGCTATTGCAGTATTTCGCGATGTCTTGCGTATCAGCCCCAATGCTTATCCCGCATACCATTTGATGGGCCATGTCTACATGGCTTTGGGGAACCGTAAAGAAGAAATTGAAAACTACCGCAAAGCGGCGCGTCTCAAACCCAATTATCCGCAAATATATATTGATCTTGGAACCGCTTACTGGATGCAGGGGAAGGAAAAAAAATCCTATGCGGCTTTTAAAAAAATTGTTCCTATGGCACCGGATTTTTCCATTGCAGATTATTGGCTAACTTTTATTTTTGATCGGTTGGGTCGTAATCGTGATGTTTATGAAATGAATGAGGAAAATCTGGAGGCTCCTCTTAAGGTTTATGCGAGTATAAGTGGTTTGATTGGACAAGCTTATTTAGAGTTTGGTTGTCATGCGGCCGCGCGACAGGCTTTTAAAAGAGCGGTGCGAGTCTGGCCCGAATTTGCGGATGGGCACTATCTGCTGGGTGTATTGCATATTAAAAAATTACGCAACCCCAAGCGGGCGGTGAAATATTTGGAGATGGCAGAACAGCTTTATATTCGTCAGAACGATTTTCAAAGAGCCGCATTGGTGCATCAGCTTTACCGTCCGAAAGAAGAAGTTCAGGACAAAAATAAAGCCGCAGAGGAGTGGTTGAAGGAGGGATTGCGATTACAAAACCTGACTTGGTATCAAGCCGCTGTCGATGCCTATCAAATGGCACGTGGGTTTAAGCCAGACTTTCTCGACGCATACTACAATATGGGTGTCGCTTATGGTTGTATGGAGGAAAATGGTATTGACGCTTTGCATAAAGCAGTTTGGGTTTTTAAAAAATCCATAGACCTGAATCCGGAATTTATTCATGCTTATACGGCTTTAGGCGCTTCTTATATCAAACAAGGTGATACTAAAGAAGCCATTGAATTGCTGAATCGCGCTGAGAAGGTTTGTCCTAAAGACTCGAATGTCTATTTTTATTTGGGAATTGCAAGCCGCATCAACTCCCAGTATGAAGAAGCTGTAGTTTATTTAAAAAATGCTGTGGCTTTGAAACCCGATTCGGTTCAGTTGCAGTTTTATCTAGGATTGTCTCTCCTTGATGCTAAGTTGTATGAGGAAGCCTGCTCGGCTTTTCGTGATGTTATAAGAATAAAACCCGATTTTGCGGATGGACATATGATGCTTGGTAATTTGTATCGTGAAAATATTCCAGAACCCGATAAGTCCGTTTATCATCTAAAAAGAGCAGAGAAATTATTTATGAAAATGGAAGATTTTCAACGAGTTGGTTATATCCGCCAGCTTTTGTCTCGTTCTTCTACAACTTTATAAGCTTATAGATATGAAAACCCACTTCACAATTTTTTGTATGGCCTTCGTCTTGCTGGTGAGTGCCGAGGTTTCGGGTCGGCCTTTGTCTTCTGATATCGATAAGCTGACTGCCGATGAAATGGCTCCTCTGGCTTTGGAAGATTCCATGTACTACCATTTTGACGAATGGTTCGCACGTTTTCAGGGGGAAATCAATCGGCTGGAGTCAGCAACTCCTTCGACAGAAAACCGCGTTGAATTGATGAAGTATTATTTTAATTATACGGGCTTGTTGGGCGAATTGACGCATGCGCTGGCTTTCACCAGTAAGTATCAGGATGCCAAGATTGCTGCGAATTTTATACTCTACAGCAATCGGGTAAAAGATCTGGCGCATGAAGTTCTAGATGATGACTCTAAATCAATAGAACAGGAAGCCGAGGCTGATCTTTTCTTGGGAGCTGCAGAAGGCTATATTGGAATTTTTGAGTACGGCCAGGGAAACCTTTTTCAGGCTCTTGTAAATGGTTTTCAGGCAGATAACCATCTCGAAAAAGCTTTGCTTCTCAATCCCAATTTAGTGGATGGATATTTTGGATTGGGAATGTACCGGTATGGGAACAGTCGGTTGGGAGGCATTAGTAATTTCATAATGCAAGGCGGTAAGGACCTAAGACAGGTGGGTCTTAATCATATTGAACACGCAATTCTTAAAGAAGCATCGTCTTTTCCGTTAGCCTTGAAAACGCTGGCATGGTTTTATATATCGGAACAGATTAACCCAGAAAATAAAGACCTTCCTTCTGAGCACCCGCTATCGCAACACAAAACCCGCCAAAATGCTTGGGCATTATTAATCAAATTGGAAAATCGTTATTTTAAAGGTTCGGCCCCGCATCCTCATTTCAACGGAAACAAAGAAATTGCGATGATGAAAGCCTTGCAATATGTTCTGGATAAAGATTACACCAAGGCTGGAATCGAGTTTGAAAAAGTTCTTACAATCAGTCAGCACTTGAAAAAAAGAGGATTTGAAATCAACCCCCAATTGATAAGTTCTGTTGAAGCGGGGATCAAGTTCTGCGATCTGATGTCGTGGGAAAAACAGGATAACAGCAATTGCTTAAAAGTTCAGGAACAAATCGATTTTCTCAAAAGTGGTGGTTCCATGGTTGAATATGACTCCAAAAAAATCCGTAGCGAATTACATGCTGTGTTTTCCGAAGCCCTCCAAGAATTAACCCAAAAAATGAACTGCAGAGCAGTTCCCGCTTCCGCAAAGTCAGAACCTTTTTGAGTAAACGATTAATAGCGGTCTTTTGGCTTTAGGCTTTCTCCATTTTTTGAGATGGCCACTGTAAGGTGAGGAAGACTCTATCGACTAATCTCAAATTGATTGAGGAGTCGACCTATGAAGATAAGAAAAGCAGGGGTGCCCATTTTTGCTTTGATTATAGCGAGCGTGGCTTTTTTCACTCTCTCCGGATTTGATTATTCCAGACACAGTATTCCACTGGATGATATTTCCGATGGCGGACCGGGTAAGGATGGAATTCCTTCCATAGATAATCCACATTTCCTGACAGTTGCAGAAGCAGACCAATCTTTGATGCAGAGTGAAGACCGTGTTCTTGGATTTGTTCAAAACGACCAGGCTCGTGCGTATCCCATAAAAATTTTAAACTGGCATGAAATTGTAAATGATCGAGTGGGTGGAAGTCCGGTCGTAATAAGTTTTTGCCCTTTATGTGGCACCGGTATGGTCTTCGACGCGAATGTGGAAAACCGTACCCTGAAGTTTGGTGTTTCTGGGTTGCTCTATCAAAGTGATATGCTTCTTTACGATCACCAAACAGAAAGTTTATGGTCCCAGATTAAATCGGAGGCGATAACAGGGCCGATGACAGGAACCCGATTGAGATTACTTGTGTCGACTCATACAAACTGGGAAACCTGGAAGAAAAAGCACCCTCACACCAAGGTATTATCCAACCAAACCGGATTTAAACGTTCATATGATCGCGACCCTTATCAGGGGTACGAGTCGAATTCGCGATTGATGTTTGATGTCAATCTTAAGGATTCAAAATATCATCCCAAGGAAAAAGTCATTGGTATTGAACTCGGTGATAAAACCAAAGCCTATGCCTTTTCAGAGTTGAGTAGAACCCGTTCGCCAGTAAAAGATGTTTTTAACAACATTCCAATACAAATCTATTACGATCGAAAAACTAAAACGGCAGTTATTAGAGACAGCAAAGATAAAGAGTTGCCTTCGGTGGTAGGATTTTGGTTTGCATGGTACGTGTTTCATCCAACAACAAAAGTCTTTATTGCGGAACAGAAACAATAATGATGGAGATATTCACAATTATAAAAAGATATGACTGGCTAGGTTGTTTCAGATTTTTTAAAATCCAGAGAAGCGGAATTAATGCAATACCGAAGGCCCGTAGGTTTAGGCCCATCTTCGAACACATGGCCGAGGTGCGCATCGCATTTACTGCATAGAACCTCGACTCTACGCATGAAAAAAGTGGAATCGTCTTCAGTGGTGACAGATTTTGGATCGGTCGACTGGTAAAAACTTGGCCAACCGGTGCCGGAGTCGAATTTTGTAATGGAAGAAAAAAGAGGTTCGTCACAACAAGTGCAGTGATAGGTTCCGCGGTCATGGCAATCCCAGTATTTCCCCGAAAAGGCCTGCTCCGTCCCTTTTTGACGGCATACTTTGAACTGTTCCTTCGTCAGCTTCTCTTGCCATTCACTGTCAGATTTTTGAATTTTATGTGTCAAAACGAGTATCCTTCCTGTTAGTTTTTTTCTTTAATATATTTCTGAATTTTTTCTTTTGTATCGGGACTAAGAGTTTTCTTTTCTATGGCTTGAGAATTTTCTTTGCCCAGATTTCGCGCCAGATTTCGTAATGTTTGCAGTTGTTTGCAGTAAACTTGGCATAAGCTGCAGATTGCGAGATGCATTTTTAAACGAATCCGTCTGCTAAAAGAGAGAGAATGATCCATCTCTTCGGAAATCAATGGATAGACATCCTTGCAGGTCATTTTAAAAATGGACATGAGCAAATTCATAAATATCTCTTGGCGGTCATTCTTTAGTTAACCAGTTGGACTCCATGCATAATTTGAGTTGATTCCTCGCACGATGCAACATGACCCACAAATTGGTCGGCTTTACATTAAACTCCTTACATATTTCCTCTGAACTCAGCCCTTCTATTTCTTTTAAAACGAATAGGCGATGAAATTTCTCTGATAACCCATTCATGCATTTTGCAAGAACTTTGGCGAGTTCTTTATTTTCTGTGGCTTTTTCCGGATCGACGTTCCAGTTGTTGGGGGAGGGGGTCATATGCCCCGATGTGTCAAACTGGATGCGGTCTGCATCAG
>JBLFWU010000009.1:0-78454 GCA_047610985.1 Nitrospinales bacterium
AAAAAGAAGCTTAGGGCTAAAGGATGATCAACAAATTATACTTTCGATAGGCAGTTTGAATAAAACAAAAAACCATACATTACTCATCAATACTTTTGCAGAAATAGCCGCATCGAATAATTCCTGGCATTTATATATTATTGGCGAAGGAGAGGAACAACAGAACCTGGAAAAACAAATTCTCGACGTAAAATTGGAGCAAAAAATTACACTGTTAGGATCGGTCGACCATAATTCTATTTCCAAATGGTTGAAAGCGGCAGATATCTTTGTCCATCCTAGTCAAAGTGAAGGGACTCCTAATGTGTTGTTAGAAGCCATGGCCTGTGGTTTGCCGGTGATTGCCTCGAAGGTTGGTGGAATTCCCGAACTTATAAAGGACAACACAGAAGGTTTGCTTTTTGAGTCCAACTCAAAAGATGATTTAAAAGAAAAGCTGAATAGGCTGACCCAAGATAAGCAATTACAAAAAATACTGGCTAAGAATGCCCAAAAAAAGATAACCACACATTATAGTAGCTGGAAAAATCAGGCGGAAAAATTGTTAGCGCTATACGAACAGCTCCTTACCTCGAGTAAAAAATAGATGCCTCGAGCTCTTACAGTTTATTACAAACACAAACCTGGCGGATTCTGTCGGAGGTTGAAATTTAAAATCGAAGCCCTTCTTGATAAAGATTGGGAGGTGCATTACATAGCCATCGAACCTTTCCCCTATGTACACCCAAACTTAAAACCGCATATCCTCCCGACCCCCATGTCCAACCATGACTCCTTATTATTTTGGATCTATTTTTTTACAACCGCTCCATTTTTTTCAATATGGATAGGAATCAAAAACAATATCAACCTTATCACCAACGGCTCACCCCTTTATGCATTTTTCTGTGGACCCGCAAAATGGTTCCTAAGGGTTCCTATGCTAACCCTAATTTTGGCAAAGCCCAATTTCCATTCTGAATCAAAATCTATAACAAAAGCATTCTTCAACCTTGAATATTATTTAGAAAAATTGGGTTTGAGATGGTCAAATATTTCTTTGGCCAACTCTTGGGGGTGTGGTGAGGCCTGGAAAGCTATGCACAAAGAAACGGGTAGAAACATCAAAATTCTTCCTAACCATATAGATGCGCCATCATTTGACAAATCTCTTAAAAGGAAAAACATAATCGATGAGTTTTCATTAGATAGTAATTCCTTTGTAATTACGAATACAGGTTTATTGCAAAAACTAAAGAATCTAGAGCTATTAATAAGAACTATAGCAAAGGTTAACAATAAAAGGGTGATACTGCTACTGGTTGGTGAAGGGAAAGAAAAAGAATCACTCAAGGATTTGGCTGAATCAACAGGAGTCGCGGATCAAGTAATTTTCACAGGATGGAGAACAGATGCAAGAGAGTTAGTTCAAGGCTCAGACTTATTCGTCTTTCCTTCATTTAGTGAAGGTATGTCCGAATCCCTTCTCGAAGCAACAACCTGTCAGTTACCTTGTCTGGTGAGTTCCATACCGGAAAACACCGATATCATCCAAAACCCAGAACAACATTTCCTCCCTGACAGCCCAGAAATTCTTACCGAAAAAATCAATCGATTGATTGTAGACAAAGAATATTATCAGAACCTATGCGAGTCGACAAACGAGGATAAAAAACGGTTTGTTTTTGACTGGAATAAAAAATTTATGGAGTTTGTAGAAAAGTTAATGAATGAAAATTAAGCCCGCAAACGATTTACATAACGAATCGTTTCCGCAGAGTATTTTCCTGTGACTTCAGGTAAAACTGCAGCAACCTGATCCCATTGACTCACACTTCCCGCCTTTTCTATCGCCTTCGCAATATTACCCATCCCTGCGTTGTAGGCCCCGGCCGCAAAATTCCAAGCCTCGTCACCCGGAATACCTTCCTTGGTATATTTTTCAAATAGTTTTCTCAGATACTTTGCAGAAGCATCCAGATTCGATTCCGGATGCAAGATCGAACCAATAGAGTGATCTTCCTTTAAGTTTAGCCCAAGCTCTTTAGCCGTAGCAGGCATCAACTGACCCAATCCCATCGCGCCTCGAGAACTTTTAGCATCAGGATCAAATGCAGATTCTGTTTGAATTAATTTCTGAAACAAGTTTTCAGGAACATTATTTTTTTGAGCCATTCGACTTACAAGTTCTGGTAATAACTGTTTTTGCGGTAATGAAGAATGAGTTTTTGAAATACTTGCATCATTATAACTTTGAAGTACCGAAGTAATATTTGGTCTAGAAACAGACAGGTTTTGATTACTCTTAAACCCCAGAAGTGACTGATTGAAATCTGGAATTCCAGACGACGTATCTGATTTAGACGGATTCCACGCTTGGATCATATTTAACTGGTGCTTGATTAGCAGTGAATAAAAGTTATTAGTTGAGAACTTTTCTTTTGGAGATGCCACCGAAGAACTGATGGCCGACTGCATTCGCTCAATTATATTCAAATCCAACATTGTCCTCCCAATGGCAATTTTTTGACGCAAGTCTCTTTAATTTAATAAAGAGCAAACTGCGTGCCAATGAAATCCTGAAAGCGAAAACATCTCATAAAGAACCATTTTTCAAGGTTTTTTGTGGAAATACAAAAAATGTTATAGTAAGCTAATTTTTTGAATTGAAAATTTAAGTTCAATCTGGGTCGGGGAGCCTGGATATCCTTATTAATCCTGGAGATTTTTGATGGACATCCAAACCCTGCTCGATGATGACTTATCTATTGCCACCCTGCCCGGTGTTTACCATCAGTTTCAAGAAGCCATGTCTTCTGATAATGCCTCCTTTGAAAAGATTGGTGAAATCATTCTTCATGACAGTGGTCTAACGGCCCGTCTACTCCAAATCGTCAATAGTGCCTATTATGGGTTTTCTGAGCCTATAGAGAAAATTTCGGATGCTATACGTGTGGTTGGAACCGAACAACTGAGCTACCTCGTACTCTCTACAGTCGTTACAGATAAATTTAAATCCATTCCTGAATCGGTACTCAATATGGAGTCTTTCTGGGAACACTCAATAGCCTGTGGCCTGATTGCCAGAGAACTGGCTTCCTATAAAAGCAATCTTGAACCCGAAAAGTTTTTTGTTGCGGGAATGCTCCATGATATAGGGCAAATTGTTTTATGCACAAAACTCCCCTTATTAAGCATGAAATTTTTACTGGACCTTCAATCTCAGTCCGAGCAAATTGATTTTTTAGAAAAAGAAGAACTGGAGTTTGACCATGCTGACTTGGGTGCAAGCCTTTTAAAAAAATGGAACCTTTCAGGTTTTCATGTGGAAATGGTTGCATTCCATCATAAACCCAACCATTCACCACATTTTGCATATGAAGCATCTATCCTTCATTTTGCCGATATATTGGCTAACACAATGCAATTAGGAAGCAGCGGAGAAAAACCTGTTTCGCCCAAAATAGAAGAGGAAGCCTGGAAAATTCTGGGAATCTCCGAGGAAATCTCTCTTTTTGATTTAAAACTGAAAATCTCTGAAACCTACGATGAGACAGTGAGTCTTTTTCTTCAAGCCAGTTAATTAACTTATATTAAGGACATTGCTTTTTCATCGCCCTAAACCTACTGCTTGAGCCTGCTTATCTGCCAGGTACGAACTACGAACAAGAGGGCCTGCCTCTACATGTTCCAAACCTAAAGACTCGCCAATAACCTTATATTCAGAAAATTTATCAGGATGTATGAATTCAACCACCTCAAGATGCCGGGTAGATGGACGAAGATATTGCCCTAGAGAAAGAATTTGACAACCCACTCCCACCAAATCTTTCATAGTACGAACAACCTCTTCTTCTTTTTCCCCAAGTCCAAGCATGAGACTGCTCTTTACGATCAGATTTTTTTTAGCCGCTGCGGTTCTAAGCGTATCAAGAGACCAGGAATAACGGCATTGTGGGCGTAACCGATTTTGTAAAGACTCGACGGTTTCCAGGTTGTGCGCAAGGACATCTGGATTCGCCATACAAATCTTTTCCACCAAGTCCATCTTCCCCTGAAAATCAGGAATCAAAGTTTCAATTTTCATTTGCGGACATTGGGTGCGTATGAACTGAATGGTTTTAACCCAATGTTCTGCACCACCATCAATCAAGTCATCGCGATCCACAGAAGTAATTACCGCATAGCGGAGATCCAGCTTAGAGAGTGTTTCAGCAATTCGACTAGGTTCATCCGGGTCCGGAGCGAGCATATTTCCCGTAGCAACATCGCAAAACCTGCAAGCGCGACTGCAGGTATCCCCTAGAATCATAAAAGTAAGAGTTCCAGCATCCCAACATGTCCCAATATTAGGGCAGGAGGCCGACTCGCAAACGGTATTCAAATTATATTTTTCAACCAATGACTTGAGTTGAAAAAACTTTTTATTTTTAGGGAGCTTTACTTTTAACCACTCAGGCAAACGCCTGGACTTATTTAATTTTATAGACATAAAAAATGGAGGAACATAAACTTTCCGAGGTTATAGTATAATGAGTACATTGAGAAATTTGGACATCTCAACTCACCAGAATTCGTTTTATAAAGGTTTTTCTGACCGCATGTTTTTCAATATCATAGATAAATATATTTTTAAAGAGCTATTCAAACTTTTTGTCATCAGCACAGGTGCATTGACAACCATATTATACCTGGACAAATTTTTATTCATGGCAGAGATGATCGTAAACCGCGGAGTCTCTCTTATGGAAATGGTCATGATGATGGCCTATATATCCCCGGCTTTTCTTGCCCTCACAATTCCGATGGGTGTTCTTCTGGCATCGGTGGTTACCTTCAACCAGTTTTCAGCTAATAATGAATGGATAGCCATGAAAGCCTGCAACTGGAGCTTTTTGCAACTGATGAAACCCGTAGCCTGTTTTGCAATAATGGCCTACATCCTAGCCAATATTGTAATGTTCTGGGCATTACCTTGGGGCAACCAATCCTACAAAGTATTAATATACGATATAATTAAAAACCGGGCAAATGTGGATATAAAGCCAGATGTTTTTAATAAGGATTTCAAAAATCTGATCCTTCTGGTCAAAGGACGCAGTCAGGACTCGACATTACAAGGTGTATTCATAGCCGATACCAGTCATGGTGAGTCTCCTCAGATCATCACATCGAATGAAGGCGTGATCTATTCCAACCCCGAAACACTAAAAATCCAACTAAAACTGACAGATGGAACCATCCATGAATTGAGCAATGACCGCGGAAACTATCAGACCTTGAATTTTGATCGTTATGACATCACATTAAGTTTACCGGAAACAGAGAAATTAGAGAAAAAAGCACTGGTAGGCAATCGCGAACTTTCTCTCGGAAAAATACGGGAGAAAATACAGGAGTATAAAAAAAAGGGACTCCCAACATCTGGGGCAGAGGTGGAAATTAGCAAAAAGTTTTCCCTCCCCTTCGCCTGTCTGCTGTTCGCATTTTTTGGTGCACCATTAGGTGTTAAATCGAGTCGATCGGGAAAGTCAGGAAGTTTTGGATTAACCGTACTGGTTATATTACTCTACTATATTGCATTGATAATGACACAAAATCTAGGTCGTATTGGTGAGATACATGCATACACATCCGTGTGGATTCCCAATTTCATCCTGCTTATCTTGGTGCTCTATTCTAGTTATAAAATGCAGAAAGAGAAACCCTTTCTTGCGTTAGACAAAATAACCGACCTATTTATAACCATATACGAATTTTTAACTGGTATCTTTAAAAAGAATATTAAGATAAAAATTCCTTTAAAAAAAACCACAACCAAACCTGCATCGCTTGATGCGATAGCTGAATTAAGAAAAGAAGCAACCAATAAAAAATAAACACACACTTGAAAAAAATTATTCAGATTGGAGATTTTCAATGAAAACCGCAGAAGAGATAATGACCCGGAAAGTAGTGACGGTAAATAAAAACTTATCCATTAAAGAATTATCAAAACTTTTCATTGAAAACCGGTTCAACGGTATCCCTGTCACTGATGATGATGACAATGTCATTGGAGTAGTCACGCAAGGAGACTTGATCGAACAGAATAAGAATCTGCATATTCCTACTGTCATCGCTTTGTTTGATGCGGTACTGTTTCTGGAAAGCGAAAAGAAATTTGAATCCGATGTGAAAAAGTTAACCGGAACTATTGTAGAAGATATCTATCACAAACATGCCATCTCTGTAAGCCCCAATGCCGATATCAATGAGATCACTACGCTAATGGCAGAAAAGGATATCCACACCCTCCCCGTTCTAGATGGCGATAAACTTGTGGGTATCATCGGCAAACGCGATGTCATACGAGCTATGGCATAAGTCTTACGCTATCTTATATTTATTAGATAAAATCACTCTCCAAATTTATTTTCAATTTCTCTATAAATAAAATTTTCCCTAAATAAAAGGCACTTCATAACCGTATAAATGAAGTTTAAAATCATATTATGATTTTCTAAAATAGCTGGATACTTAAATATAGTAGGAGATTTGATATGGATACACGCTTAGCCATTTATATTGTTCATGGTATAGGAGCACAAGAAAAAGGCTTCAGCAAGACCATTCAGGATAACCTGAGGTTTAATTTTGAAAAAGCTCTCGACCATATGGGAGAAGGCGGCAGACCCAATCAAGCAGAGGCATTAATATTCCAAGAGGGGCTCTGGGCAGACATCACTCAGAAAGGCGAAGATATTCTTAAAAAAAATATGTTCAATGACCCAGACACAGATGTTGATTGGATTAAAGCACGGAAATTCTTTGTCGACTATCTCGGTGATGCCATCTCTTACTTCAAGGGATCGGATATACATTCACAATACACGACAATTCAAGCAAGAATCGAAGGTCAGATCCAAGAACTTTCAAGCACCACTCGACCGGGTCAGAAAACCCTTCTCACCGTTGTCTCTCATAGCCTGGGAACAGTGGTTCTGTCAGATTATTTTTACGACAAAAGGGAAACACTAGAACAAGAGCACGAACTTGTGTTTTCAAATTTTTTTACAATGGGCAGTCCTATTGCCTAGTACGCCAACCGATTTTTCGACCATAGCAACAGTTCATTCTCAGGTTTCAAGCCGCAAAAAGTAAAGGACCCTAATGGGATATGGGTTAACCTATTCGATGAAGATGATATTGTCGGCTATCCCATTCGCCCAGTAAACAATCATTGCAAAAAAGTGGTGACTGCAGATCTCAATGTATCGGTTGGATCATTTTTTTCAGGAGGAACCCCGGCCAGCCATACGGGTTACTGGGAAGATAAAGCGGTCGGCAAAATTATTGCTGAGAAACTTGCCATCGACTGGCTAAGAGTAAATAAGTGGGACACTAAAGACCAAACTCTAAAGCGAATCACGTCATATAAAAAACGTTATAAAATGCCTGCTGAATAATCTTTATTTATGACTACTCTTCTGAGATTTTAAGGACGCTGAAATGAAATCCCGAAATAAGGGATGAGGGTTCAACGGTGAAGATTTAAACTCTGGATGGAATTGACCCGCCAGAAACCACGGGTGATCTTCCAGTTCAATAATTTCCACTAGATTACCATTTGGAGACAAACCGCTGATCTTGAGCCCTGCTTCCTCCATCTGGATGCGGTACATATTATTAAACTCATAACGATGGCGGTGCCTTTCCTCTATTTCGCGTTTGCCATAGGCATTGTAGGCGTTGGAGTTTTTCCTCAATTGACATGGATATTCCCCGAGCCGCATAGTCCCACCCATATCTCCATCTACATTTTGATCTGGCAGAAGGTCAATAACCAAGTAAGGGGATGTTGTTGAAAATTCTGAACTGTTTGCATTTTTCAAGTTTGCAACATGCCGCGCAAACTCAATAGCCGCACAATGCATTCCCAAACAAATACCAAAATAGGGAACCTTGTTTTCACGTGCATATTGTACTGCATTGATCTTCCCTTCAATCCCGCGATCGCCAAACCCACCAGGCACAAGAACCCCATCACAACCTGTCAATTGTTTTAGGCCATCTTCCTTTTCCAGTGCTTCTGCATCAACCCAGTTAAATTTAACGGTTACATTATTTCCTATTCCACCATGGATCAAAGCTTCGGTGAGGCTCTTATAAGATTCTTTAAGGTCTACATATTTCCCAACGATGCCAATATTGACTTCCCCAGTTGGTTTTTTTAGAACTCGATTAATCTTTTCCCAACGTTCTAGATCGGGTTGCTTTACTTTCATCCCCAGTTTTTGAAGGATGATTTCCGACAACCCTTCCTCCTCGAGACTCAAGGGAACTTCATAAATAGAACTGACATCCATAGCGGTGATAACCGATTTTGCATCGACACTACAAAACAAGGCAATCTTATTTTTTATGGATTGCGACAAGGTTTTTTCTGTACGGCAAAGCAGAACATCAGGTTGAATACCAATCTCCCTTAGTTTTTGGACACTGTGCTGTGTGGGCTTGGTTTTTAGTTCATCAGAAGTTTTTATATATGGCACCAGAGTCAGATGAACATACAAAACATCTTTTGGTTTAACATCAAATCGAAATTGGCGTATCGCTTCGAGAAATGGAAGGCTTTCAATATCACCTACCGTCCCGCCAATTTCACAAATAACAACATCCACCCCATCCCCTACATTTTGGATGTAAGATTTTATTTCATCCGTAATATGCGGGATAACCTGAACAGTTGCCCCCAGATATTCACCTTTTCGCTCTTTTTGAATCACATTATGATAAATTTTTCCCGCAGTAACATTGTTCGCACGACGCATTTTAGCGTGGGTAAATCTCTCGTAATGCCCAAGATCAAGATCCGTTTCTGCTCCATCATCGGTTACATAGACTTCGCCATGTTGAAACGGATTCATGGTTCCAGGATCAATATTGATATAGGGGTCTAATTTTAAAATAGTTATTTTGAGGCCCGAACACTCAAGCAGGCTTCCTATGGAGGAAGCAGCAATACCTTTTCCCAGAGAAGACAACACCCCTCCGGTTACAAATATATATTTTACTTTTTTACTATTTTTCTTTTTATTCACTTACGTTCCTCGAGCAATCAATTTTCAGGGGAAAGGGCTAACTGTTTTTCTATAATTTTAATATCAGCTTCAGAATCTACACCGGTTGAATCGAATTCGGTTTCGACAACTTTAATCGAAAATCCATTTTCCAAAATTCTTAATTGTTCTAATTTTTCCATTTTTTCAAGAGGGGTTAAAGGCAACCCAGAATATTCCATAAGAAATTTTTTTCGGTAAGCATAAAGTCCGATATGTTTAAACCAAAGCGGTGAAGTTAAAGATTCTGGGCCTTCTGACCAACCATCACGATCCCATGGAATAGGAGCTTTTGAAAAATACAATGCAGAATCAAATTTATCAACCACAACTTTCGTAATGTTTCGGTCCCGCAGGTCTTTTGAGTCTCGAATCAAAATTCTCAAACTAGCCACTAACGTTGAAGCATCTTCTATTAATGGCTTAACCACCTGATCAATATTCTGCGGTGGCATCAGGGGCTCATCGCCTTGAACATTCACTACAATATCACAATCCCTATCACGAGCCACCTCAGCGACCCTGTCGGTGCCTGATTCGTGGTCAGCAGAAGTCATAACTGCTGTACCACCATTATTATTAACAATCTCGAAAATGCGCGTGTCGTCTGTAGCAACAATCACTTCCGTAACACATTTCGCTTTTTGGGTTTGGCACAACACCCTTTGTATCATGGGTATCCCAGCAATATTAGCAAGCGGTTTTCCGGGAAATCGCGATGAAGCCCAACGTGCAGGAATAACTGCTAAAACTCTGGGTTCAGTAGGCATGTCGGTTTATCAATCCCTTCCATATTGTCAAAAAGAGAATTTTAATATCAAATAACAAAGACCAGTTTTTAATATAATAAAGATCAAACTCTATTCTCTTTTCCAACGATGTGTTTCCCCGCCATCCATTCACCTGGGCCCAGCCAGTCAAGCCCGCTTTCATTTTTAAGCGAAGCATATAAAATGGAATCGACTTTTTAAACTCATCCACAAATACTGGCCTTTCGGGCCGTGGGCCAACAAGGCTCATTTGTCCCATGAAGACATTAAAGAACTGTGGCAATTCATCGAGGCTAGTACTTCTTAAAAAAGTTCCTACACCCGTCCGCCGATCATCGGCTTCTTTAGCCCAGACAGGGCCCGATTGTTTTTCTGCTCCGGGTTTCATAGAACGAAACTTATACATCCAGAAAACGTCTCTATCCAACCCCATTCTCTCCTGTCTGTATAGCAAAGGCCCACGAGATTCCAGCTTGATAACAATAGCTATGAAAACCATAAGCGGGAACGTTATAAGGATAGCCAAACTAGAAAGAATAATATCAGAGACACGTTTAAATACAGTATTCCAACCGTAAAGGGGAGACTCTGTAAGATTAATCACTGGCATTCCATCCAGTTCTTCAATCCCTGATTGTAAATCCATATAGCGAAGCAAATCAGGGACAAGTTTAATATCTACCGTTTCTTCCTCCAAACTTGCCAGAATCCCCTGTAACCGCTCGTGAGCACTTGAAGGCAATGCTACAAATAATTGACTCACTCCATACTCTTTTATGCATTTATTCAAATCTTCGTATAACCCCAGTACCTTGTGGTCACCTAGGGTTGTTCCAACTTTCTCAGGGTTGTGAGATAAATAGCCCACCACTGAGAAACCGATTTCAGGATACAGATCAATTTTTTGTACCACTTTCTGTCCCAACTCCCCAGCTCCAACCACTAGAACTTTATGCAAGCTCATTCCCCGGTCACGCATTTCCTTTACCAGAAAGCGCACCAACCGGTGCGACATAAATAAAAATACATTGGAAAATGACCAGAAATAAACAGTCATTATTCGCGAAAAAGAAAACTCGCGATAAAAGAATGTTATGGCTGTAAGAAATAGTACAGACAAAGAAGTTAGTTTCAAGATCGCTACAATTTCACTCGTGGGCGTACTCATGCTAATAGGTCTGCTATGGCCTAATGCCCTGCTATTCACAAAAAATACCAACCAGATAGGCAAAAGCGCATAAAGGTACATGTTATCGCTAGGAGCAGAACCTGCCTCTACAATAACATCGACTTTAAACCGAATCAGATAAGCACATAGCCACGCAAGTGCAACCGCAAAACTATTAGAAAAAAGTATTGCAGTTGAATAAATCTGACTATGCTTTCTTATCATTCCTGTCATTGCTGAAATTCAGTTAAAATTTAACCAACTCAACACTCTGAGCTGAGTAAACAAAATATATGGGGAAATGGTACAGACCGAGTTGCTCTAAATTATCAGGAGCCCTCAAAAGAAGAAACGGGAATTAATTCTAGCCGGGGGGGGGAACAAAAAAACAGGCTCAAATCAACCTGTTTGCCACAGCATTTATGGATGGAGAATAACCTAATTCTGAGCTGGCTTCAACCGCTAAGATGGGGAGAATTGCCTTATTGAATGCGGTTCAGTTGGGCCAATATCTTGCCGCGTACTTCGGCCGTGGGGTTTCTTTTCAAGGCACCTTCTAACACTTCTATAGCCCTGCTGGTTTCACCTTTTTTAGAATAACTGACTCCCAGCATATAACGGGAATCATGCACCTTGTTACCACGAGGGTATTTGTTTAAAACGGTCTCAAACTGCAGAATCGCATCATCAAACATTTCAAGTGCCAGATAATTGCTGCCAATCCAGAAAGCAATATTATCTCTCAGATTTTTCGGTGGATTACTGAGGGCCATGTTTTGAAACAACAAAATAGATTCATCGTAATCTCTACTTCGATATGCCTCTAATGCTTTGTTATATTCAGGAGGAGTTTTTGCTTTAGAGCGATGCATTTTTGTTCTGCTCATTTTTGGTGAGCTCGACTTTTGCATTTTAATTCGCGAGATTTCCTCATTCAGACGTGCCATCTGCGCCTTAAGGTCTTCCACTTCTGGCTCCAGAAAATCTGCTGAATCCGTAGTAGAAGAGATATCACCTTCCATACGTTCTGTTGCCGCATCTATTTTTGGCTCTAATGTGCTGAGAATTTCTTCCAACTCTCTCACTTTACTAATGAGAGCTTCCTGCTGGTTTTGCAGGCTTTCTACATCGCCCTTGAGCTCGCCTCGATCTGTCTTCTGATCAACACTCGCGAATCCATCCGGGTCTTCATCTGCAAACCTGTCATCTTCTTCCATCCCACCCGAATCTTCAAAAGAGTCATCTTCGGCAAAGAAATCATCCTCAATGCTGCTTTCGCTACTGGCTTTTCTTCCTCTACCACGACCTTCGTCAGCAAACTCTTCATCCTCTAAAGGAAAATCTTCTTCAAATGCAAGATCGTCGTCATCCTCCCCTTCCCAGGGAAGATAGCTACAACCGCTTAAAAATAGAGGAAATGATAGAAGCAATACCAGTGCAAGGCGTGCTAATAAGGTGACCGGTGGCATGTTTTTCTCCATACAATTTCGGTGAGGGAGTGTTACCCCTTAATAATCAATGGATTATATTGGGTTGGCTGTTTTTTGTCAATACAATAATCCGAGTCTCAATACCCAGAAAGCCCCTTTTAAAGAGCCGCTCAGGGCCAAAAACAATTTTTAAAGAAGCCAATCTATAATTTATCGAATAATCGGCGCGTTTTCTTTAGCTTTCTCTCCACGAGGACGCAGTATTATTGAGGCTAACCGCTTTCACCAGGATTTTGATCACCGAATCCAACTCCGCTTTTGTAGTACTGCAACCTAAGCTGAAGCGAATAGAACTGTTAATTTTGATATCAGGCAAACCCATAGCCTGCAAGACATGTGATGGCAATCCACTACCAGAACTGCAGGCAGAACCCGTTGACACCGCCACGCCTTCCATATCCATAGCAATCAAAAGCGTGTCCCCTTCCACACCTTCAAACCCCAAATTCAAAGTATTGGGCAAGCTATTTTGCATATCACCCAATAACTCGGCGCCAGGGATCATTTCGCATACTTTATTATAAAAATAATCTTTCAATTCCGCGACCCGCGAAATTTCCAAGGTAGAAATTCTTTCAATAGCTATTTCACAGGCCTTTCCAAAGCCAATTATACTGGCTACATTTTCTGTTCCCCCTCTTCTCTTCTTTTCCTGACTTCCACCACTGATCGGCGAGAAAAGAGCCGGCGTTCCTTTTCTAAGGAATAAAGCCCCTACCCCCTTTGGACCATTAAACTTATGTGCGGAAATCGACAGCATGTCGACGGGATAATCTTTCAAGTCGAACTTTAACTTTGCAACACTCTGCACGGCATCCGTATGGAATAAAACTCCCTTGCTCCGCGCCAATTCACTTACCTTTTTAATATCTTGTAAAACCCCGGTTTCGCTGTTCGCATGTTGCAGTGAGATTAAAGTGGTCGATTCAGTTATTTGCGATTCCAGGTCACCTATATCAATACGTCCAAACTGATCAACATCAAGATAGTGAACTTCGACCCCCTGCCCTTCCAATTGACGGCAGGGATTGAGTATCGAAGGATGCTCCGTTTTGCTGGTAATTATTTTTTTGCCTTTACCTTGAAGCGCGACACCTAAAAGCGCAAGGTTGTTTGCCTCGGTTCCACCACTGGTAAAGATGATTTCTGTAGAGCTGGCACCGATCAAACGAGCCACCTTTTCCCGCGCTTCATCCAATTGAACTCTAGCTGAACGACCGAACGAATGAATGCTGGAAGGATTACCAAAATTGTCCCGCAAAGCAGGCAACATCGCATTCAAAACTTCAGGATGCAACGGGGTCGTTGCATTATGATCGAGATAAATCTTTTCCATAATAACCCTACATTAGTAAACGAACAGGAAATATACAACAGAGGCTAACAAGACCTAACCGGAGCTCTTTTTTCTAGCGGTTTCGTCAATCGAGGATGAGTCGGTAATGCCATTTTCTTTTAACGTTTCTTTCAACTGGCGAATTTCTTTTTGCATTTCTGGCAAGCGATCCAACATACATTCAATAGCCCTCGCAACCGGATCAGGAAAAGATTCGGTTTCATCATCGTCTTCTAAGTCAGAAGAGATGCCAGAGAAAACAACTCGGCCGGGTACACCTATCACTGTCGAATATTCCGGGACATTCTGTAAAACCACCGAGCCAGATCCGATTTTAGTGTTGCAACCAATTTTAATAGGCCCAAGAATCTTGGCTCCGGCACCAATAACCACATCATTAGATATCGTTGGATGACGCTTTCCCCTTTTGGTAGCCAATCCCCCCAAAGTCACACCCTGATAGATGAAAACATTGTCTCCTACTTCAGATGTCTCTCCAATGACCACACCCATACCATGATCAATAAAAAACCGATTCCCAATAATAGCAGCCGGGTGTATTTCAATCCCAGTGAACCACCGGGAAAGTTGAGACAAAGCTCGGGCAATAAATTTAAACCCGATTCCCCAAAGCCAATGCGTTATTCGATAGGTCACCAGCGCATGAACGCCTGGATAAAGAATAAGAACCTCCAGCGCATTTCTTGCCGCCGGGTCTTTTTCCAGAGCAACCGCAATATCTTCTTTTATCTGCCGAAGCATCATAGACATATAACCTGTTGTTAATCTTTATATTATAGCGCAGTCCAGCCCATACGCAATGCCTGCATATTTGGACAAGTGGAGATCTAAATGGCGGGGGAGAAAACTATTTGTACATAAGAGATACTAATTGAGCGCGGGCATGCACTCGAAACTTGGAATAAACCTTTTTTAAATGGTCTTTTACTGTGTGTGGACTCAAATTAAGCTTCCTGGCAATTTCCTTGTCACTCAAACCTTCACAAATCAAGCGAGCCACATCGGCTTCCCTTTGAGTTAAGCCTGCCTCTTGCATTAAAAAGTGTATTTGTTTTTCAAGCTTGTCGTCTTCCTTGTGGCTAATCAAATCATCATTTTCTGTTTCAGCTTTATCAAACATTTTCAGATTCTCTCGCGCCCGACTTGAAAGCGTTTTCAAGATCGCCATCAAAGTATCTGGATAGGAGGCCAATTTAGAATGGAACAAATCATGCGTTATTTCCAATAACTGGGTAACACCAGAAGACACCACCTTCGCAGAACGGGGCTTAGACTCGATCAAAGCCATCTCTCCCAGATACTCGCCCATACCCCGAAGAGCAATCTCCGTTTGATGTTTGATTACAGTCAATCCACCTGAAAGAATGACAAACATGGAGTTGCCTTCTTCGCCATCTTCAAATAACACTTCTCCATCTTCCAAGTTCTTAAATAAACATTCGCTGGCAACAGAATCTAAAACATCCTCAGGAAGGTTTTTCAGGAAGTCAATTTTAGACAAAAAATCTAAATTTGTTAACTCAGACACTCAAGCACCATTAAGTAATTAACACCGAAAATTTTAAAACACATACTGAGGTTATACGAGCGGGATTATAGCATTTTTTTAGGGGTAGATATTTTGGCAAAAAATTATAATTGGGATTGCTGAACAAATCACATTTTCAAACTAAAGCCAAACAAATAAATGTTTTGAGTAAAGTCAACAGACGTTAAATTAGAATTGCTCATGACTCGTTTCACATTAATATTAACTTCAAGGGCATCAATAATTGACCGGCTTAAACTTAACTGAACCGTATGTTTTGCATCAAAACGTCGCTCGCCTATGCTGGGTGTAACATTTTTATAATTTGAATAATTAAAGCTGTAGTTCAAGGTAGTTTTTAATTTTAAAGGACCAGGCAAACGCAACCCCGCACTTGCCGAATGGCCTAACAAATCGAATCTAGGATCTTCTGTATCCCCCAAGTCTAAACCATAACGTACTAGAATATAAGCTTTGCTCTCCAAAAAAAAGAAAAACTGGCTTAAGCTCCAGGAATGATTTGTCCCATCGCGAGTATTACTGGATATGAAGTTTGTTTTGCTAAAAGAATAGCTGGCGAAGGTATAAAAGTTTGGAATCGGAATAAAACTGATACGCGGATTAATATTATGCGTCGCAACAAAATCACTTCGATCAAGAAAGCTATAACTATAGCTATAACTTAGGTCGGCATCCCAATTTTCAAAAGAATATGATGTAGAAGTGTTAAAGCTATGAGCCTGGTAATCAAATTCAGGAAGTTTATCCCAAAGGCTCTGAGAAAAATCATAACCAATTTCAAGGCTCGCCTTTTTACTACTATATAAACTTGCCCCCACACCCACATCATAGTTCAACGACATATCTTGTTCGTTTGATATCGTATCCTGTTCCACGATTGAGACATTGTCGTCGTACTGCCAGTTCACTCCAGCAGTGATCCACCATGGCTTATCATTGGCGGCTGCACTCCCCATTTGTTCGAGTAATTTTTTTGAATGTCTAGCCGTTTCGGTTTCAGGATCGTCTTCCAGCACCATCTCGAGGGCCAGTTTTGCATCTTCCTTTTCGTTCATTTCCATATACGCGATAGCAATTTGGAATAAAGCAGTCTGGTTGAGAGAAGGGTCCAGGCTCATAGCTGTTTGAAAGTTGATTAAAGAATCTTCAAATTTCTCCATTTGCTGCAGGGTGAGGCCTATAAATAAATACGCGGAAGCATTTTGTGGCTCTTCCTCCAATACCATTTCAAATTCTTTGATAGCCTCGGTATTGGATTTGTTCTTAAAGTAAGCAATCCCCAACTGCAGACGAGCGCCTTTATAATTTGGATTGAGCTCAAGAACTTTTTTAAACGTTACAATGGCTTCATTAAACTTTTCTGCCTTATTAAAGGTCAGTCCCTTAAAATAATGAGCCTCAAGGTTGGTGGGGTCTTTTTCTAATAGCAGAGAAAATTCTCGCAAGGCCGGATCAAACTTTCCCTCATTATAAAATTGTAAACCACGAATAAGAGAGGGGGAATTTGCTTCTTCTGCTTGGACAGGATGCAACCATAGAAAAAGGGAAAGAAATAAGAAAAGAAAATATTTCAGCACAGTTACAAGCCCGTCTAAAGAAGAAAAAAAGATATTATCTGATTCCTGACTATTTTCCAATAGTAATCAATAGGTTAAAACTTGATACTGCTTAATTATTAGACGTTTTTTAGCGGGTTGACGGGTCAACATCAGAACTTTTTAAGAAGATTTTTACCCCCCCCCATGGTTTTGGGAGATCATTTTTCCTTTTCCTTCTTTTCCTTGTCTTTCTTTGCTGCATCGGCGGCGGCTTGGGCAACAGCTTGTGCAGCAGCATCGGCAGCAGCTTGCGCAGCAGCATCGGCAGCAGCTTGTGCAGCAGCATCGGCAGCGGCTTGCGCAGCAGCATCAGCAGCGGCTTGCGCAGCAGCATCAGCAGCGGCTTGCGCAGCAGCATCGGCAGCAGCTTGTGCAGCAGCATCGGCAGCGGCTTGTGCAGCAGCACCTTTGGCAGATTTGTCTGCAGCATCTTTCGCGGCTTTGTCGGCGGCACCTTTGGCAGATTTGTCTGCAGCATCTTTCGCGGCTTTGTCAGCTGCACCTTTGGCTGACTTGTCTGCAGCATCTTTCGCGGCTTTGTCGGCGACACCTTTGGCTGACTTGTCTGCAGCATCTTTCGCGGCTTTGTCAGCTGCACCTTTGGCTGACTTGTCTGCGACTTCTTTGGCTGACCTATTTGCCGAATCTTTTGCTACTTTCTTCGAAACATTTTTAACTACATCTTTCGTCGCGGCTTTGACCGTATCTTTTGAAACGGTCTTAACGGCATCATTGGTTGCTAACTTCACCACATCTTTCGTAGCAGTCTTAACAGATTCTTTTGAAACATTCTTAGCCGCTCCATTTGCTTGATCCTTCACCTGACTCTTTGTTGCTAATTTTGTGGGGGCTTTTATTGGACTCTGCTCAATATTGGTATTGGATCCCTTCTCCTGCTTGGCCGTAACGGGGTTTACAGAAACTTTTCCGTCTTGTTTGCTGGCGGGCTGGCTTTCACCATTTTCGTTAGTCGAATCCGATTCTTTTTTCGAATTTTTCGGGTTTTGCGAATCTTTATTTTTTGCGTCTTTGAAAGAAGGAAAAGGAGATGTGTTCTTTGATGTCAATTTGGCTAATTTAAATCGAGGTTTCTGCACCGATTCTTTAGACACAACCTTATTTTTCGATGTTTTCTCAGCTTTCTTTAAGCTCACACCTCTTTCTTCTGCCAGTTTAAGAGATTTGCCCTTGCCTACTTTAACTTCCTTGGCTCCTTTGGATCCTTTTTCCTTACTCCCTTTGCCTGCTTTTCCTTTGTCAGCTTTTCCCTTATCGCCCTTTCCTTTATTGCCTTTATCCTTATTTTTGCCATTACCGTTATTGCTCTTTTCTTTATCTTTACCGAAAGCGTTTCCGTTATTTGATTTAACAACGGCAGCCGCAACCCCTTTGGCAATTTCCTGAATCTGGCCTTTCGCTACAATTGCTTTTTTTCCAAGCCTTCCGTTGGCGAGCAAGGGTGCCGTTTCAATAGAACCCGATATACCAATAAAAGATGTCTTACCCAATTTATCGACCGTCACGACAAACTCTGTACCACGCACACCGGCTACAGCCGTTGGCGTTACCACTTTAAAGCTCGATCCTTTTGCTTTCCCTTTGGTAACGACAAAGCGAACGGTTCCCAAAGCCACATGGACTACGGTTTGCCTAAGATCTTTATCGGGGTCATAAATATGTTTTTTAATACTGACATTGGTTTTTTCTCCAAGTGTCAAGGTACTTTTATCATCAAAAGTAAAAGTGGCTTCAGAATCAGATTTGGTTTTTATCCGGTCATTCATAAAAACCGGCGAAGCCAGTTTCACATTTGACGAATTAACTTCTCCATCATGAAATTGAAGAATATTTCCTTCCGCTCCTGTTGCGATTCCGACATCAGCAGACCTCACAACCCCCTGCTTTTTTAAAAACAATTTTTGCTCAAATAAATTTCTTCCAGGGGGTTCACCTGATAAAGCGTAGGTAAGACGAACAAATTCCTGCTCCGTCAACACCCCTGTTGCATCTTTTTTACTCAGAACATTAAACCCACGAATTTTCAATATTCTGGAAGTCTTTGCAAAAAGTTGCTCAGGCGATAAATTGATATGATTTTTAGGGAGAAAGGGGTGGTCGGGTTGGTTCTTGGCAATCATTGCTACGAAATCTGCTCTGTTAACCTGGGAATTATCAGGAGTGGCAGAAGTAAAAACAAAAAAACAAAACACCAGCGCAACCCCTTTCAGGAAGCGGGATAAGAACAGTGTAATGTTTTTCGTATAAATTTCCATAACACTCAATATTAAAATGGATTCCAAAGGTTTCCAGGATAGAGTTACTTTCCATCCTTTTTACAGTGTTCCTCCAATTTGACTTAATAGCAACCCCCCGAACGGGGGGGGTTATTGCTATTAACTAAGTTGTGACGAAGGGGCACACAAAGTTGTGACAAAAGATCACAAGTGTTCCATACCAGACTTACAAATCTGGGTGGAAACAAGAATCATCTCTATATTAAATTATTCAATTGGAACTTCTTCAGAATAGGGCCAAGACTTTCGGAGGGTAAAGGTTTTTCTATAATATTTCCTTGAATTGCATCGCAGTTATGTTCGCAAAGGAAACCTTTTTGTTCTTCTGTTTCGACTCCTTGAGCGGTTGTTTTCAAATTTAGGCTTTTACCAATAGTAATAATTGCATTGGTTATGGTGTTATTGGGCCCCGTGAATAATCTATTCACCAAACCCCGGTCAATATTCAAGGAGTTTAAAGGCAAAGTTGCCAGGGTTTTAAGGGAAGACAAACCCATACTAAAATTATCAAGGGTAATTTTTGCTCCCATTTCACTAATTTCATTTATCTGCTTTTTTTGCTCCACCGAAGTTTTAACTAAATTAGTTTCGGAAATTTCAACTTCAACAAATCCCGATAGAAGGCCTGATTTACTAATAAATTTATCCAGAGCTTGATAAAATTTGGGGTTCATCAGTTGACTGTTGGACAAATTAATTGCCAAAGGTAAGGGGGACAACCCTTCTTTTTTCCATGCTTCAATTTGTTTTAGAATATTTTCGAATACCCAATCACCAATGGGAAGCATCAACCCTTTTTCTTCTGCAAAGGGAATAAAGTCTCCTGGCATAATAAGACCCTTTTCAGGGTGGTTCCACCTGAGTAATACTTCCAGACTCTTACAAAGACCCGTTTTCGAGTCAACTCTAGGTTGATAATTTAAAACAAATGCATCATCTTCCAATGCCCTGTGCAAATCATTTTTGAGATCAAATCTTTTTTGAGCCACAGAGAGCATTTCAGGATCATGCATATTATAAGTATTTTTTTCCTGTGCCTTGGCTCGATACATAGCCGCATCTGCATTTTTATAAAGTGTTTCGACATCATTACCATCATTGGGGTAAACAGCTATTCCTATACTAAAACTAGTGTAAATTTCATGCTCATCAATTTGAAAAGCAGGCTTGAGAGTTTCTATTATTCTTTCTGCAAGTGCGGTTGAATAGTTCCCGTCTTTCAATCCACTCAACAGAACAACAAACTCATCGCCCCCTATCCTTGCAACGGTATCCTCGCCTCTCAATAATCCTGTCAAACGATTAGCTACTTGTTTTAACAACTCATCTCCAACCGAATGCCCCAGAGTATCGTTAACCGATTTAAAGTCATCCATATCCAAAAATAGCAATGCAAACTTTTGTTTATTACGGTCAGAATAAGCAAGAGCCAATTGAATTCTGTCATTGATCATGTTGCGGTTCGGCAAATTGGTGAGAGGATCAAAAAAAGCCATTCGCTTCATTTTAGATTGCATCTGCCGGAATTCAGTAAGGTCTCGCACGATAGCAACTAGGGCGCTATCATCGCGCAAGATCATCAATCTCATCTTCACTTTTACGGGGTAAACCGTTCCATCTTTTCTCTTTTGAAAAGCTTCAAAAACCTGAATTAATTTTTGCCCGTTAATGAGTTTCTGAGCATAGACATCAAACTCCAAGCGTGAATGATCTTCCCAAAATTCATAAAGCCCTCTCCCCTTAATATTTTCCTTCCTATAACCTATATTTGATGATGCAACAGAATTGGTTTGGGTAATTTTATAATCTTGGGGATCTATGATGTAAATCTCATTGGTGGTATCGTCAAGCACCTGTGACAATTGTTCTGCATTATCCTTAGCAAGAATAAGTTCGGCATTCATCCCGTCGATAACATCCAGATCTTTTCGAGCTCTTTGTGAAAGCGTTTTTAGAAGGGCAAATAAGGATTGAGAATGGGCAGCAAATTCTTCCTGAAACTTTTCTTCTGTAATTTCAAGTAACTGAGATTTCATTTCAGCACGAATGGTGGCAGATCTAGGCTCAGATTCTATCACACCATCTCACCTATATACTCACTGGGCTTTCTTCTCGCTATCACCTTCTTTTCCTTATAAACCAGCATTTCTCCAGAAAGAATGATATACATGGCATCTGCAATATCGCCCTCTTCAAAAAGCACTTCATAAGGCTCAAGCGTAATTATTCTGGAAGAACGTGCCAGTTTTTCAAGGGTCTCTTCAGAGAAAAAGCCAAGAAAGTCCACATTCTTCAGTTGCGCTAAATTTTCCAATTTGTTCGTTGCAAGTTCTTCAGACATAAAACCCAGCTCGATATAGTGAATAAAAAACAAGTCTGATATAATTATTTTTTCATACAGCGTTGAGTATAATTTCTTTTATTGAAAAAAAAACCCCCACCCTTAGGGGGTAGTGATATTTACATTGTTTTAAAAGGACTTAACCTATTATTTGTTACACAACATTTACATTATTCATCTTGCCTCCCTTCAAGAGCTTATCGAAACTCGAATAAAAACTATAAGTAAAGAGAGCGAAGAAGAAATTGAATACAAAAAATAAAGGATACTCCACTTATATTGCAGGTTTTACAATAACCCTGCTTTTAATATTTATATATGCAGTTTCTCCCACCGCATTAACTCGACTCGATTACCTTTTCCAAAACATTCATTTTCAATTACGCGGCCCTATTGAACCCTCTTCTAATATTGTTATCGCAGAAATTGATGAAAAAAGCATAGACACATTGGGTAGGTGGCCCTGGCCTAGATCCACTTTCGCAAAAATAACTGAAAACCTTTCAAATTTAAATGCCAGTGTCATCGCATTTGATGTCATATTTTCATCTCCTGAAAAAAATCCATTAGAAGATAATCTGATTGAACTGGAAGAAATGATTCCAGAAAGCATTCCGCAAAATTCTTCAGCAAAAAATTATTTAAAACAGCTCATAAACCAAAGTAATCCTGATGAAATTTTTTCTAAAACTCTTTCTGATGGGAGTAATACGGTACTTGGATATTTTTTCCATTTTTCACCCGATGGCCTTGGCCAACTTACAGAAGAGAAACGTCATCATTTTTTTGAAGATATAAAAAAATCGCAATTCAGAGGATTTTTAAAATCCCATTCCGATTTAGATATTTCTCACCTACTTTTTCCAAAAGTTTATGCTATCGAATCAAATCTGGCTTCTTTCTCTGATGCTGCATCTGGTTCTGGTTATTTCACTTTTAATGTTGACCTTGATGGAATGATTCGACGTTTACCTTTAATCGTGCGTTATCACGATAGTATTACTAAAAAGGATTTTTATTTTCCACCACTCTCCTTACGAATACTCGAAACCTATTTAGAGGGAACATTGCTCTTTCGAGTCGGGGAAGCGGGGATGGAAGAAGTCATAATGGATTCTGATGAGTCCGTAATCATACCCACCAATCCCCAAGGCGAACTAGAAATTAACCATCTGGGGCCTCGAGGGACTTTTTCAAGCTTTTCTATCAGCGATCTTTTACAACCTGAAAAACAATCGAAACTAAAAGAAAAGATACAAGGAAATATTGTATTGATAGGGGCAACGGCAACGGCTCTTGAAGATTTAAGGTCTACGCCGTTCGACCCGGCTCTACCGGGAGTAGAAATCCATGCGACTATTTTAGACAATTTTTTCAACAAATCGTTTCTGTCGCAAGCCTCCCCTCTCTACGATTTACTTTTAATTATTATTACGGGGATTTTATGCACCCTCATCTATTCTCGAATCAAACCTTTTTCAGGCCTCATTTTCTGGGTTTTCAGCAGTCTCATGTTTTTCCTTTTTGGTCATTGGGTTTTTGTGGAAAAAGGTTTTTGGTTAACAGATATATATCCTTTTTTTACCAATACTAGTATCGCCGCCTTAATCATGATCAATCATTATATTCGCGAAGAAGAACAAACAAAATTTATCAAAGAAGTGTTTGGTCAATATCTTTCCCCAAGAGTGGTGAAAGATTTGCTAACAGACCCCTCAAGATTAAAGCTGGGTGGCGAGCAAAAAGAGCTTTCTGCATTCTTTACAGATCTTGCAAACTTCACAACTTTTTCAGAAAAACTTTCAGCGGAAGACCTGGTATCCCTTTTAAACAGCTATTTCACTGAAATGACGGATATATTAATAAGAAATGATGGGACTCTGGACCGCTACGATGGAGATGCAATTAAAGCATTTTTTGGAGCTCCCATGTATTTCAAAGATCATGCCAAACGCGCCTGCTGGACTTGTATTGAAATGCAGGAAAGACTCAGTGAGCTTAGAAAAGAATATAAGCAACAGGGAAAACCAGAGTTGGTCATGCGAGTGGGTATCAACACAGGGGAAATGGTTGTCGGTAACATTGGGTCAAGCACACGTATGAGCTACGGCATGAATGGCGACTCCGTCAATTTAGCTGCTCGCCTTGAAGGCGCAAACAAACAATATGGTAGTTGCTCCCTCATTAGCGAATCCACTTACCAGCAAGCAAAAGAGTTTATAGAAGTAAGAGAACTCGATACCCTTCGCGTTGTTGGTCGTGCGACCCCTATAAAAATTTATGAATTATTAGGGAAGAAAGGCAGTGATAATTTCCCAATAGCCTTATCTGATTATTTGGAAGGGCTGGATAATTATAAAGCTCAGAATTGGCAGGACGCGATTAAAAACTTTCAAAAAGCCTTAAAGATTGACCCTGATGATGGCCCTTCAAACACCTATCTGGAGCGATGCAAGATATTCATGAAATCACCTCCTGGAGAGGATTGGGACGGGATATTTAATTTAACCAAAAAGTAATATTTGATACACTTTCAGGAAGATTCTGGGGAGTCCGCTTCGATAGTACGTTGATATTCTTGCAAAATAGCATCCTGCGTTTTTTGATCGGCTGCCTTATAAATGCGGATGGTTTCAAAATGCTGGCCCTGCTGAATCCGCAATAATTTTAGTCGCATCAATTCAAGAATGGCTAGAAAGGTTACGATAACCTCCTGCTTGCTATTTAGAACTGTGAAAAATGAATCGAAAGTAACACTATCCGACGAGTTTAAAATATCCAGAACATGTTGTATTCGATCGGTGACCGACATTTCGGTGATTTCAATTTCATAGTCTTTCTCAAAAGTTTTCGTATCTAAAATATTCTGATACGCTTTGAGAAGATCGAATACGGTTGCATCGACCAGTTCGCGATTTTCTGAGCTTTCCTCTATTTCAAGTTCACCGCCTCTGGAAAAAACCTGCTGCCGGTCGTGTTCTTTCATTCGCAGTTCAAATGCGGCATCACGATAACGTTGATATTCTCGCAAGCGGCGCATCAGTTCTGCGCGCGGGTCTTCCCCACCTTCAAACTCAGTTTCCTCATCGGTTTCCTGGGACGGTAATAATATTTTCGACTTGATCCGGGTTAGCTCTGCGGCCATTACCAGATACTCGCCCACCAGTTCCAAATTCATCTCCTGCATCATTTCCAGATATCGTAAATACTGTCGAGTGATTTCTGCAATGGAAATATCATAGATATCCATTTTCTGCTCTTTTAGCAGATGTAATAAAAGGTCCAGAGGGCCTTCAAAGATTTCGAGCTTGCATTGATAAGTCATTTAAATAAACCGAAAGGTGATAAAATTCGTTGCATTATAAAAGGGTTCGTTTTCAAAAACACTTAAATTTCAAAGAAGGGACTGATCTTCCCTCTTCAACTTTGTAACTGGATTAAATATCGCCCCATTTAGATTGCAGTAACGACAAAACTACCAGCGGCGCGGTTTCTGCGCGCAATATTCTAGGGCCTAATCCTACTGTCTGAAAACCATGGCTACGGGCTGTCTCTACTTCTTCAATAGTGAAACCGCCCTCCGGGCCGATCAACACACTCACTGAAGATGGAGTTTTTTCTGGATTAATATCTTTCAAGCCTTTCTCACTTTCCAACTCCCAAAACATCAATTTCAAATCTGTCTCACTTCTCTGTTGGCAAAAAACATCTAGCTTAATAACACTTTCTGAAACGTTAGGGATCGAACTTCGGCCGCATTGCTTGCAACTTTCTTCCGCGATTTTTTGCCAACGGGCAATCTTTTTATTACTGTCACTTTTCACCATCGTGCGTTCCGTCATTAATGGTGTGATCGTTTCGACACCCAGTTCGACCGACTTACGCAAAATAACATCAAACTTGTTTCCCTTTATTAAAGATTGGCCGAGGTGAATTTTTAAAGGTGATTCTGTATTCACTTTTTCCGATGATATGATTTCACCTTTTACCAGTTGGGCTTTAACATCTGTAAGCTGCACTATAAAAAGAGAACTTTCCCCATCCAACACCTGAATTTTATCCCCTATCTGTAACCGTAGAACGGTACGGATATGGCTGGCATCGGTGCCCGTGAGAACAACCGAATCCCCTGAGAAATTTTCATTACCCGCAAAAAAACGATGCATTTATTGTATCGCCAAATCGATTCGCAACAAGTCTTCCAGCGAATGCAATTCATAATCAGGGTTAATACCTGCAGGTAAACTCTTACCGCCCCTGTTCAACCATGCACTCTTCATCCCAACACCTTGCGCCCCTACTACATCCATAGAAATATTATCTCCAACAAAAAGAATTTCTTCCGGTTTCATACCCAAATGGGTTAGGGCCAATTCAAATATCGAGGGATGCGGTTTTCGATAGGGTGTATCTGAAGAAAATATAGTAAATTCGAAGAAAGGTTTTAGCCCTGTTGCTTGCATTTCCTTTTCTTTCATAAATACTGGATTGGTGGTATTGGAAATAATTCCCATTCGCGCACCCATATTCTTAAAAGAGCTCAATACTGATACAACTTCTGGGTACACTTTTCTTTCCGAATAAACTTCCAGATAATAAACCTCTAAAAGTTTATTCAAATTGATATCCTCATTTAATGGAATTCCAAAATGGTTTATCAGTTTTTGTAGGGCCACTTCAAAACGGGCTTCTTGATTGGTGGTACGCGAGTTTTCGATCATAGGACGGAAAGTCTTTCTCGACTTATCAAGGAACTCTTCGAAATCGGGAAGAGAAATATTTTTTTGGCCTAAAAATGAAAATACTATTTTTAGTGGCTTACGATCATCTTCTTTACCGAGATCGACCAATGTATAAGCCCAGTCAAAGCCAATTGCTTTAAAAGGAAAATTCATTTCTTACCTATTGTTGTTGTCAATATAGAGGTAGGGTTTGGGGGAAGCATGGAACGGATAAAAAAGGCAATAAACATATATAAATCAAATGGGAAGCTCCCTAAAGGCCACTAGATTTACTCCCTGGTTTTTATCTCAATGAAAAACAAATGAATTGATTTTGAATCTTGACTTGACCTATTAACTGGCACACTCAATAATATTAACATAACCAGTGAATAAGAAAAAACGAAAGCCAATGATCCCCGATAATGTCAAATCATTTCCGAAAAGCGTTCGTTCCAATCAGGAACTAATTCAAGCAGCTCTGGACCTAGGTTGTACGAACGCTAAAGTGGTTTTGACCCATACCATTTCCATGGCCCATTGGGTTAACCTTCATTGCCAATTTGGTTGCTCACAATATGGCAAACTACTTACTTGCCCGCCTTGCACACCCGACACCGATGAAATGGCTGAAATTCTCACCGAATACGAAAAGGCTCTTCTCATCAATACAACTCCCAACGCAAATGTGCAGGAAATTGTTGTTCAACTGGAAAACAGCTTCAAACAAAAGGGATATTTAAAAGCCTTTGCTCTTGGCGCACAGCCTTGCAACTTGTGCGATCCCTGCACTGTCTCAACCTTTTGCCAACATCCCGAAAAAGCTCGACCCACGCTACAAGCCTGCGGAATCGATGTAAAAACTACCGTAGATCAAAATGGCTGGACTGACCTCGCCCTACAGAAACCCTGTTCCGAATCTCATACCATCGGGATGATACTACTCAGCTGAAACAAAATACTTCCAAAAAAATTTAGTTCAATTCCCATCCCCGCCCCCAAAACTCACTAGCTTTAAAGATTCTAACACCCATAAGCTGTTACTTCTAAAACGTTAAAACACTAATTTACAATCAATGAAAATATGGTTACAATCAAAATTCACCAATTCAATTTCAGAGGACTCAATATATGGAATCCATTGAATCGCAGATGACAACTCCCGTAATAAGCATTTATTCTGAAGCTACTGCACAGGAAGCAGGCCAGCTTATGAAAGAAAAAAGAATCAGCTCTCTCCTGATAAAGGGATATGAAGGTTATGTGGGAATTGTTTCAGAAAGAGATTTAGTCTATCAAGTAGTTGGTGAGGGTTTGGACCCAAAAACCGTTCCTCTTTCTTCGATAATGTCAGAATCCATCTTATCTATAGAAAAAACAGCATCGAGTTCTGAAGCAAGCATTTTGATGTTGGAATACAAAATCAACCATCTTGCTATTACCGAGAACGAAGAAATTGTAGGCATTTTATCTATCAAAGATTTGGTTCAGACTAAGGAAAAAAAATCTACCTAAGTAGTTTCATTTTTCTTTTTTGGGCCAGGACTGGATTACGTTCTTCCCAACCAATTCATTTAATTCCTGAAGATCATCTCTGTTAATCCCTAGGAAATAGAGAATTAGTTTAAGATCATGCATGTTGATGCTGGCCTGCGCCTGACGCTGAACTATGGGTTTAGCATTAAAAGCAATGCCCAAACCTGCTCTTGCCAACATTTTAATATCGTTGGCGCCATCACCAACCGCGACAACCTGCCGAAGTGAAAACCCTTCTCTTTCAGCCAAAGAAACTAGCGCTTTTTCTTTTCCTTGCGCATCAATAATTTCTCCCTGCAACTCTCCTGTGACGACACCATTCTCAATCTTAAGCTGATTGGCAATACCATAATCCAGTCCATAACGGCTACATAATTTTCCAATAAAATAGTCGAACCCACCGCTGACTAAAGCTATTTTATATCCCAAATGTTTCAAAATTCTAACTAGGTTTTCAGCGCCAGAAGTAAGCGGAAGGTTATCGGCAAGCTTTTCAAGCGCTTTTTCAGGGAGTCCTTTCAAAAAACCTACCCGCTCACGGAGTGCTGTTTTAAAATCTATTTCCCCATTCATGGCTTTGCGAGTAATCTCGGCCATTTTTTCTCCTTTACCTGCAAGCTTGCCCAACTCATCAATCACTTCGCATTGCAAAAAAGTCATATCGGCATCAAAAACAATCAACCTTTTATTGCGACGGAAATAGGTTTCTTCCTGCACGGCGATATCGATCCTATAATTTTCCTTGAAGCGCACCAATGCATTTAAAACGTCTTCTGTTGAATAAGCTTTACGCGTTCCAATTACGAATTCAAGCACATGAATATCACCCGAATCCAACTGTTCAATCCTTAGGATATTGATATCAAGGTCGGCAAAAGTTTGGGTGATTTCCAAAAAAGCCGTTGAGGGAAAAGACTCACAAAGCAGGGTAACAACGGAACGGTGTGAATAAGAAGACTCAGACTGTGACTCTGACTTCCAAGGGTAGATTGCAATCTTTAGCCCTTTCTCCTCAGCATAGCCCGCCAAAGCTTCCTTTAAGGGTGGGATCAAACTCTCATCGTCTTCATCAAGTAAAATGGAAAGGTTGAGCATTCCGTTAAAAACAAATTGCTTGATATCCACAACATTCCAGCCAACCTTGACGATAAACTCAAGAGTCTCCGCCAGAATACCTGGTCTGTCGTGTGCCGAAATTTGGATATGTAAAGAAGATTTGGACATTCGTTAACCTTGCGGCTTATACCGCCACCCTTCCCTTTTTTTACAGGTCCAACCATCATTAACTTGAAAGGTGGAAAGGCTTTCCAATGTTTGGGAACTAAACAATGCAACTACCCCCATACCTGCTATCGGATTATCTTTTAAATGCAAGCGTTTCAGTTTTCCAAGAAATTTTGCTTTTGCCAAAATCTCCAGTCCCTGATCGCTGATGCTATTTTTATTTAAATTTAAATATTGGATATTTTCAAGCAAAGGGCAATTCACCAAATCCTGAATACCTTCGTCTCCCAGCTGATTGTCATCCAGATCAAGCCAGCTTACTTCATTCATTCTTGGTGATTCCCAAAGCAACCTGGCTTCTCCTGCGGTGAGGCCCTTGCCGCTCAGCATCAATTGATTACCTCGTAAGCGACCTTCAAAAATCATATCAACATTTTCAAACCTAGTTTCCTGAGACATACTGACCCCTCATATTTTAATTCCCCGATATCGGGGCTGGGTGAAATCTATAACATGAATCGTCGCTGATCGGCAACTCGTCATTCTTTTTTACCTTGCTTTGGATCGTCAACGTATTTCCGGTTCTTTAAGGCTTTCGGCAGATAGTCCTGCTCAACAAAATTCCCTGGATAATCATGCGGGTATTTATAATCCACGCCATACCCATAGGCCGCCTTGGCATCTTGGTAATGCGTGTCCTTAAGATGGTCTGGAACCGGATAAGAGCGACCTTTATTTTGAATATCATCCAATGCTGCGTCAATCGCGCAAATTGCCGAATTGCTCTTGGGTGCTTGCGCAACATAGATAACCGCCTGTGCCAGATGTATGCGCGCCTCTGGGAGGCCCAACCTATCAATGGATTCTGCCGCTGCCAGAGATAATAATAGAGCTTGCGGATCAGCATTGCCAACGTCTTCTGCCGCAGTCACCAGCAAACGCCTTACTATAAACCTAGGATCTTCGCCTCCCGCTATCATTTTTGCCAGCCAATAAATCGCTGCATCAGGATCAGATCCTCTTAGGCTCTTTTGAAAAGCCGAGGCGTGATCATAATGTTCCGTGCCTTTTTTATCATAGAGGGTGGCGGCGCGCTGAATGATTCCTTCAACCCGTTCCAACGAAACTTTCGATTCCTTTTTTGACAAAACCACGTCGTGCACGGCTTCAAGAACATTCAAAGCGCAGCGTGCATCACCATTGGCATGACTGACTATCAACTCCCGAGCGTCCTCTTGCAGATTGATTGTGGATTCACCCAAACCATTTTCTTTATCGCTTACCGCACTTAAAATAATATTGCGGATAGATCCTCTATCCAAAGTTTCCAAGCGAAATATCTGACAACGCGATCGCAATGCTGGTATCACCTCGAAAGAGGGGTTTTCAGTAGTGCTACCAATTAATCTTATTGTTCCGTTTTCGACGAAAGGCAATACCGCATCCTGTTGTGCCTTGTTAAACCGATGAATTTCATCCAGAAATAAAATGGTTCTACTTCCCTTTGCCTTCCATATCTGGGTAGCAGATTGAACAACTTTTCTGATATCTGCAACGCCCGCATTCACCGCACTGATTTCATGAAACACGCTTTCAGTTAATTTTGCAGCAATCCTTGCCAATGTAGTTTTGCCAGAACCGGGAGGGCCCCAAAGTATAAATGAAAGACCGGATTCCGTTTCAACAAGCTCTCTTAAAGGCAGTCCTTTCCCTATTAAATGCTCCTGCCCAAAATATTTCTCCAGGCTATCCGGGCGCATTCGAGCTGCAAGTGGTTGCGGAGGAGAACTGTTCGGCAAACTCGTATATTCAGGAAATAATTCCATTTTCTCTTTTACTCAAAATTTTATAAAACCTAAGCACTGACAATGCCTTCTGCTTTGACTAGCATCGACTCATTACCTCGATAGTTCATCGGTTTAAAGAGCCCTCTGGTCCAAGGAACGGACACCTGATCTTAAAGGGAAAAAAGTTGCGGCCGCAGTCAATATAAGGAGCAAAGTATAACAAATCGGCACATCAATGCTGCCAATGGTTTTAAAAAGAAACCTTTTATTTAAATTCACATAAAGCGGTCGCGCTCCCAGCCTGAGACCCAATCCAGTTAAACCTCATATGAGAGCCAAATTTCAACAGGATAAAAATTCACCCAAAAATCATTTCGAAGTTCGCCTTTCGCTCATTTCACGAACCCACTCCAGTAGCACAAAATCCATCCACCGCCGATCTCCATGAGGGGTCTGTTGCCGTGATATATAACCCATATGCCCTCCTCCTTGAGGCTGATAGATAGACACATGATTATTAACTGAAATATCTTTGAATACTTCCGGTGGCACAAATGGATCATCCAGAGAACAGAGAATCGATGTCGCCGTCTTTATATTTCCCAAGTAATGCTTACCGCTGCATTGGTCATAATAATCATCCAAATCTTTGTACCCTCCGGCAGGTGCGGTATAACTGGCATCAAAATTCCAGATCGTACTCAACTCCGGGTCTATTGCATTCGGGAATTTTTTCTTCAAAGCACGCATCTGATTTCCAATCAACCTCATATAATAACGGTTGAACAACCAACAAGAACGATGAGTAGATATAATATGACTGGCAACTCGCAAATCGACAGGTGGGTTTACTGCCATTGACCCTATCAGTCCTGGAGGGGTCGAACGACCCTCGCCTAAATATTTAAGTAGTATATTTCCACTTAAAGAAAAGCCGATTAAAAGCAGATGCGGATGACGTTGCGAAAAATAATCGATCATTTTAGCCAAGTCTTCGCTTGAACCACCATTCCACAAACTGGAACTCAGCCCCATCCCCGGGCCACTACCTCGCTGGTTGATTAAGATTACACCGTATCCCTGCAACCCAAGTTTTGCAGCAATACGTTTTATATAACCGGATTCTGAACAACCTCCCATACCATGCGCCAACAAGACCGTTGGTTTATCTTTATCCATTGCTTCGATTTCAAACGCAATGGATATGGCATCCACATCAAGGTTAATGGTATGAGAAATTTTTTCTGGAGAAAATTTGGGTTTACCGGGAAATTGCGATCCAATTATCGTCTGTAAGATGCCCCCACCAGAAGCAGGGACAAAAGTACTCATTAAATGGTCGATCTCCAAAAACATCCCCCCTCTGTGAGTATCGTTCAATAATTGAATGGAATTTTTCATACGCCGAATGTATCCTTATAATAGGATGTTTTTCAGCTAAGGTTGACACTTTAGCAAGGTATTGATAGATTGCAAAATTCAACTTTTAAAAACCAAATCAACCTTGAACCAACCAAAAATCTAAGCTTTCTTATGCGTTTTATTTCGTTAGTATCACTGGTTTTATTCCTACTTGCTCCTGTTGCAGAAGCTTCTTCTCCTTCCATCGAAGCCAATCTTCATTACCAAAAAGCCATGAAGCTAAGCCAACAAAGGTTGTGGAAGGATGCTATCCCCGAATTTATTAAAGCCGCTAAACTAGCACCTAAAGACGGCTTACTGCATGCGAATCTTGGTGTCGCATTAAGTCAAACAGGGATGCACAAAGAAGCGCTATTTTCGTTCGACAAAGCATTAAAACTTGGATATGAATCATCCGGACTTCGTTACAACCGTGGAGTTTCTTTTGCACATCTGAATTTGATAGATGAAGCCGTGACAGAACTGGAAAAAGCCTTGAACCTTGACCGAAGAATGGTGAAAGCGGAATACGATCTTGGTGTTTTATACAACCGGCAAGGCAACAGGAAAAAGGCTCAGGAGAAAGTAGACACTCTGTTTAAACGTAACAACAAGCTGGCAAAAAAATTATTTGACCAATTAATACCCGATTATAAAGTCATCACAGTCGATAATGGAGGAACACTAAAAGGCCGCGTTTCGCTGACGGGTCGCATCCCAAGAGCCCGTTCTTTTCATCTAGTGCATGCCCCGAACATTGAATTTTGTTCACGGATTTCAGATGGTAAAGGTCATCGTTTTCTGTACGATTTTACGGTATCGCTAAACCGAGGCTTGAAAGATACGATCATTTCCTTAACAGATATTAAAAAAGGAAAACCGTTTCCACAAAAAATGCAAACCTTTAATATAGACCGCTGTCGAGCCAATAACTACATCATTGGTATCAAGAACAGCGAAAACATCCTCATCGAAAATACCGATCCGATCCAGCACGAGATCGCAACCTATGAAGTGAGAAATATCTACTCCGATCAGACTTCAAATCGTCCTGTCATTCCAAAGTCTAGCCAGGTCAGGGCGGCATTCGTTCGTCACGATGCTAATGAATTCACTATCAAATGCAATCTTCACCCATTCCTGCAAACTCACGGATATCTGGTGGATAACCCCTATTATACCGTAACTGACTCAGGTGGAAATTTTTCAATTGAAAACATCCCCCCTGGAACTTACGAGGTCGTGGCCTGGCACACTTATATTCCTCAAAAAAAAGGTACAATAACCATCACCTCTAAAGGTGAAACAGAGATTAATTTTGAATTTAATGGTGCGGATGAGAGAAGAAAACTATACCACGATGATATTAAGGGTTATCGATTCAACACTTGGTATGACAGTAAAGAGAATTTTTATGGAGGCCCAAGAATTGACGATCCCGTGGAAGTATTGCAGGCCTTCTGCGACAAAGACCATATTTGTTCTGAATAATTGTGATTTAACTCGATTTTTTTACCACAACCGCATTTAGTTTATGCTCCTGCCGAGCTTGCTCGGCGGCTTTTTGCGCCGAAGCTTCATCAGCATACTTCCCCAGAAATACCCGATGCCATACGCCTCCATGATTCTGCAATTCTATTTTCATTAGATATGCATCGAACCCTTTCTTCTGCAATTTCATTTTTAAAATACTCGCCATTTTCACATCACGAAACGAACTGACCTGAACAACAAAGCGAGGCAGTATTGTCGATTTCTTTTCTTCTGCAACAATAGCTTTTATATTTTTTTTTGGCTCTAACTTGGCGGGTTCGATGATTTTACTGTGAGAACGTGCGGGCTTGGCAGGTAAAGAAACAGGAAGCATTTCACCATGTAAACCAACATACTTGGTCATGGTCTTATCCTTCAAAGTTTCAAAAAAAGTAAATTGGTGAGAAACAGGCCCCAAAGCTTCCGTTTTATTGACAATGGATTTTGGCTTTATCGCACTAACTTTTTTGACAACAGAAGGGTTCCCCTGAAAAAAACTAGGCAACAGCTCATCATTAAAATAGATAACCGATGAGCATACCAATATAAAAATCGTAAGATAAAGGAGTCGCATATTATCTGTTCGGAATCAGGCTTACATCTTTTCAGGCACTGAAATTCCCATTAGGTCGAACCCGTTTCTAATAGTTATTCTTAATCCATCCAACAAATACAGGCGCGCCAGCGTTAGTGGAACGTCATCTGAAATGACCCTGTGGCGACTGTAATAACCATGGAAGCGCGATACCAGATCGAGCAGGTAATGTGAAATACGGTGAACTTCCAACGCGAGAGCACTTTTCTCTACAACTTCAGGAAATGCTAAAATCGCTTTTATTATTGAGAACTCTTCCTCCTCAACAAGCAGGGAGAGGTCGATGCTTCCATTTCCTGCAAATTGAATATCCTTTTCCTCAGCACCACGAAAAATGCTGCAAATTCTTGCATGTGCATATTGAATATAGAAAACCGGGTTTTCCGATGTCTCCTGTTTAGCCAGTTCCAGATCAAAATCTAAATGTGCATCAGAGCTTCGCATGAGAAAATAATAACGTGCCGCATCCACACCGACCTCGCTGACCACATCTGACAGTGTTTCAAACTCGCCGGAACGGGTAGACATAGCCACCTTTTCTCCGCCTCTGAGCAAACTGACAAACTGTATCAATAATATCTTAAAGATATTTTTGTCATATCCCATCGCCTGCAAGACGGCCTCCATACGCGGCACATAGCCATGATGGTCGGCACCCATGAGGTTGATGATTTTCTTAAAACCACGTTTAATTTTATTTTGATGGTAAGCAATGTCCGAGCAAAAATAAGTCTTTTCACCGGTTTTTTTAACAATCACGCGATCTTTATCATCGTCAAAAGCAGATGATTTCAGCCATACAGCACCGTCTTTATCATAAACATGGCCTTCATTTCGCAACCATTCAATCGCACCTTCGACCGAGTTATCTTCATATAAAGATTGCTCACTGAACCAATTGTCAAAGGTCACACGAAAAGCAGAAAGATCTTTTTTGATCCCCTCCAGAATATTGTTCTTTGCGAGTTCTTTGAAAAAGGGAACACACTCACCTTCGGGTTTATCAAAATATTCCTTGCCATGTTGATCAATGGCCAGTTGTGCAATGCCTTTTATATACTCACCACGATAATGATTTTCAGGGAATTCCGCATCATTTCCCAATAGTTCCAGGTAACGCAACCAGGTAGAACGCCCCAAAATATTCATCTGATTCCCTACATCATTGATGTAGTATTCGGTTTTCAGATCATAGCCTGCTTTTTTCAGTATCCGCGCCAACGTGTCGCCAACAGCGGCACCCCTGCCATGACCAATATGCAAAGGACCGGTTGGATTCGCACTGACAAACTCGATCATCATTTTTGTTCCCTGCCCAACATTCGACTTTCCAAATTCAGTACGCTGCTCAACTGCATCAGTCAATCTATCTAGAAAAAACTTTCGCGACATATTTATATTCAGAAACCCAGGACCGGCAATTTCTACCGAGTCCAACCCTGCAGCTCCCTCTTCAATATGATTTTCAATGATCTGAGCAATTACTTTAGGATTCTTACGTTCGCTACGTGCCAGAGTCATAGCGATATTGCATGCAAAATCGCCCATTTTTTCGTCCTTGGGTTTTTCAACAACAATATCGGGAGCATCAGCAAGTTCCAACTCACCGGCATCTTTTGCCTTATTTAAGGCGCATTCAATTATTTCTTTAATGGCTTTTTTCATGCCAGGGTTCTCAAAATTTTAAGGGTCTTTGAATTTGGGTGGGCTTGGTTTTTATTGAGGAGTACAAATAATCGATGTCGAATATTATTTCGAGTTCCGGACCGATTCTATTTCCTTTTCCATTTCTTCTTCAAGAGACTTTTTATCGTCCCGGAATTGAGCTTCCAGAATCATTTTTGCATCTGCAACTTCTTCTGGGGGTACGCGGTCTGTAAGTTTGCGGACTTTATCCAGCATCGTCACATCGCGGTCAGCAATTTGCGCTGTAAAATCTACTCTGATTTCAGCGATTTGATCTTTTTGCTTTTTGGTCAGCTTTTTCTTGGATTTTAGCTCTGGAACAAGATCATCCGACCGCTCCAGACTCAACTCCATTGAACTTTTCAAGCCCGACATTTCAACACCTCCAATTAAACATAACTAATTAATTATAAAGGAATTGTGGGCAGGACTCAATAACTTTAAGAACAAGAAGTATCTAAAGATGAAGGAAACTCAATTTCCTGAAAAGGTGGTGCGTACATCGAGGATTTTAAAACGGTGTGATTGGAAAATTCGGTTGTCTTGTTTCAACACTTGATCGATTTGATGAACCAGCCAGATATTGCCAAATTTTTTATACCGGTAGGTCGAAGTTTCCTTATATTCCAGCTCACCCATGATAAAACTGGATCGGCTTTCAGTGATGGCCCATTTTCCACTCACTTTTTCATAACGAAACAAACCATTCACTTTTCGCGGAGCAGAGCGTTGCTTAAACCGTATTTTATCGACCTTCAAATCGCTCATATTTACCAGCAAATTATAGCTTTCGACATGCTTCTCCATTGAATCAGTCTGATACAGTAACCTGGCCCAACCCCCAGCCATCTTTTTCATTGCACCGCGGTAATGAGCAAACTTCTGTTTTAGCTTTAAGGGAATGATCAGCTCGCCATAGTTTTTGATCTGGTTTTTTAGCTCAAACTTGCGATTTATTGAATAACCTCTGTCATCACCTATCAGTTCAAAATCGCGTCTTCCGTTTGCTCCATCATTCTTCCATGTAAATTCAAACTCCGGGTTTCGTAAAAATTTCCCTGAACCCGATGCGACATCCAATTGCTCCCACTGAACTCGAGCAGTAATTTTTTCCAACCCGTTATCATGTTGAGGATAATAGTAGCTCTGATCAAGCTTGGAGAGAACCTCATCTGCTTCAGATTGCGCCCAGACATTGCTGATTCCGATAAGACAGAAGAGTATTAAAACAGAAAACCTAAAGACTGGCATAAACAATTAGTTTTGTGGATGGGTATTTTCAACTCGCATAGAAAGCTTTTCAGTTGTCAATTCAGCAAGAGAGCCTCCGCCCTTCAAAGATAGAAGCGCGTTTTGAGAAGCTAAACTATCCCAGCTTCGAGCCCCAGATACATATCCTCTGATCTTCCCATTACCATCGATTAAATAACTGGTGGGAAGACCCATTATATAATATTGCTTCCTTACTTTCTGATCAGGGTCACGAAGAATATGAAAATTCAATTTATTCTTATCGGCAAATTCAATAATCCGGTCTTCGTTCCACCTGTCAATGGATATGGCTACGATTTCTACATCATGTTTTTTGAGGTCGGCGTAAAGATTCTGCATTGATGCCATCTCTTCAATACAGGCCGCACACCAAGTTGCCCAAAAATTAACTAAAACAATTTTACCTTTAAAATCAGATAGTTGAGTAACACCCCCTCGAATATTATTCAACTTAAATCCTGGGGCGGATTTAGAAATTTTAGGTGCCACTATACCCATTTCTTCAAATAGCAATGGGTTAGCCGTAACCTGAATTGGCAACAGCAAGAGGAACAAAGCTAAAGCCAAAACCTTCAAACATGTCTGAGTTTTCATAACTGAAATCCTTTTATCTTGCGTTTCTATGCAAATAATCTCTGATCAGTTTTTTCTCATCTACAGGAAAAGGCAAATCCTTCTTTCCCATAAAAGACTCCATCATTACCAAAAGATGGTCCCACTGTTCTGCTGTATGTCGCTGTGGGGCCGGCAGCCCATGGCACTGGGTGCATGTTTCCAAATACAGCTTAGCGCCTGGGCTTTCCGGTTCCGGTATCGTTTGGGTCATTGAACAACCCGTCATACAAAACAAACCAACTATTAAAACCAATGTTGCAATGCGTCTCGCCATCTCGACTAGAATCCCAACGCCTTGGGTGCACTGAAACCTTTATAACGACGGCTTTTCTTAGTTGGAACTTCTACGTAATAAGAAAGTCGAAGCATCCAGTCATCACGCAATTGCGGTCCGTTCAAATCTTGATGAATTGGCACTGTCGCAGTCAGCTCCAAGATATGCAATGGAATTGGCTGGAACTGGGCACCGAAACTAAGTGCCATTTTATGTCCACCATAATTATGCGGATCGAACAAAGGAGTAGTAAAACTACTAGTTGGACCACCATGCCCTTGACCCAAAACTCGCTGCTTATAAGGCTCACGATTAAATCTGCCCTCATACCAACCATTCAACTGTGTATGAAGCACCACTTTGTCATGAACCTGGCGCATGGCATAAAAGTCATAGCGAAATTCTTGACCGCGATGGTAACCTTCGTCATTGTTGTAAACATGAGCCTCAATCTGCGTATTAAAACCATACCACCAAGGATCGTGCGACCCCTGATAAGCAAACCCAATAATAGGATCAATAGTGCCGCTGCCCAGTTGCATTTTAAAAGGCAGGAGCGTGCCATTCTGCCCGGCAACTGTATTATTGGTGAATTTTTTATCGATGGCTCCGGTAGGAAGAGAAAGTCCAAATAGCATAGACATTTGTCGGGTGGGAACCAGATTGTCGTCCTTATAAAATCGATACTTACCTAAAACGGTAGTATCTCCCATACCCGTGGACCTCATAGTGAAGTCATTCCCACTAGCAGCCCTTACTCTCATCTGCATATTATTTTCTTGGTAATTGGTCATTGCCATCACTGCAAAATCATCGGTAAACGAGTAGGCACCGCCTATCATCGTCATATACATCTGCATAGCTTCTGGTGCAGCCACAAAAGTGGTTCCATTTGGAGTCCCAACTAATGAGTTGGTATCAATATCAGTGGTTCCGTCTCTCAGGGGTCCCATCTCCATGAACATTCCGCTGATCTTAAAACGAAATTCATGAGTTTCAGGAATTCCTCCCCCCATAAGATTAAGAGGCATGTTGCCGCCACAATGAGCGCAGCAAAGCCCCACATAAGCTTGGGCCGCAGTCATCCAGACCAAAACGATTAAACTAGAAAATAAAGCAATTAAGCCCGTTTTTTTCTTAAACATTTTTACCTCTACAAATTGAATTAATGAAATACGAAACAGAAAAATATGAGGGTAATTGATATTAAAAAAAGCTAACGCGCAATTCAGCAGGACGCAATTCAGCCCTTATTACCAATCAAAAAATGCTAGGAAAGTTGTGGGGGGTGCTCAATAGAGAGGGGGAAAAGACGGACTTTATAATCTATAAGAGGATAAAACGAATGCAATGCTAAATGATGAATAAACTCATCTTGAGCTAATTGAGAGAGGTCATTTCCAAAGGAAAACCCTTTTTGATGAGATGCACCCGGATGCGAACCACAATCCGCTCTAAATTCCGCAGACTTAGAATGATTTTTTTGGTGCGGACAATCTTGCTTGATTTGATGCAGGTGAGCATTCAATAAACAGTGCAGTGGTTTATCGGCACTGACCTTATCAAAAGGGGAAACTATCTGGTGATGAGAATGATGGTTACCTGATGCCTGTGCAAAAGACGCCAGCAAAAATACGACAGCGAAAACCAACGCTATCTGCAAACAAAATATTTTTGTAAAACGCCGCATTTAAACACCACTAGATTCGACACAAGTAATACATCCTTATATATACTCTTTTAAAGGCAATTATCAACTGTTTTTCAAAGGGATAGCTAGGACTAATCCTACCTCAGACAATTCACACAACCATAAATATATAATAATTAAAGTTAACTAAACACACATAAATACATGAAATAAAACAAATTAATTAAAACACTACCAATTGAACACCCATTTAATTGTTTGTTTTGACTTTAGCCATTTGCTATCCTCTGCCTTGATATGCAAACACCTGACCGCAACACTCTTTTAAGAGAATTAAAAAATTACCTGTTACTTTTACAGGATGCTGGGTACTCAGAAATTCCCTGTGAAACAGAATTGTTTGCTAAAACTGTTTCACTAAAATCCACCATTTCCTCTCCCGTGAAAATTATGGCAAGTGGCAAAAAAGCAACTCAATTAGTACAGGTGCGTGAAGAGCTTGGAGACTGCACCCGATGCAAGTTATCCCAGGGCAGAAAAAATATCGTGTTTGGCTCCGGCAATCCACAGGCAGATCTTGTTTTTGTCGGTGAAGGACCGGGTGCCGATGAGGATGAGCAGGGTCTGCCTTTTGTTGGCCGAGCGGGAAAAAAGCTGACCGAAATAATCGAAAAGGGCATGAATCTCGATCGGGAAAAGGACACTTATATCTGTAACATTGTCAAATGTCGCCCTCCTGGCAACCGAGATCCCGAAAAAGAGGAAATCGTCGCATGCAACCCTTTCCTCATTCAACAACTAAAAGCGATTCAGCCGAAGGTGGTGGTTGCTTTGGGAAAACCCGCCGCATCGACCCTACTTGGAAGAAGTGTGCCGATCACTAAAGAACGTGGTACCTGGCATGATTATGAAGGATTCAAATTGATGCTCACCCTGCACCCGGCTTACCTATTACGCGCCTATACCATTGAAAACCGTAAGGCAGTACATGACGACATGAAAAAAGTTTTGAAAGAGCTCGGTAAATGAGTCAAGAAAAGATAGCACTGCTAAAACAGAATATCGGAAAGGTTATTTTCGGCAAGGATGACATCATCGAATATGCCATCATCGCCCTACTTGCAAGAGGCCACCTGATTATCGAAGATGTGCCAGGAGTCGGTAAGAGTTCTCTAGCCCATTCTCTCGCAAGCTCACTGCATCTCGACTTCAAACGCATTCAATTTACCAACGACCTTTTGCCCGCCGATATCACCGGCGTCTCCATTTATGATCAGGAAGAGAAAAAGTTTCATTTCCAAAAAGGCCCGCTGTTCGCAAATATTGTTCTAGCCGATGAAATCAATCGCTCTACGCCGCGCACGCAAAGCGCGTTGCTTGAGGCCATGAATGAAAGGCAAATTTCAGCAGATAATACGACCTACAAACTCGAAGAACCTTTCATGGTTATCGCGACACAAAATCAGGTCGAAAGTCAGGGGACCTACCCTCTTCCCGAATCGCAACTGGATCGGTTCATGCTCTACGTTTCGATGGGCTATCCTTCTATAGAAGACGAGCGACGGCTCTTGAACACAGCTCGCCCAAGCCCTGCCAGCATAGATGCCCTTTTAAACAAAGAAGAGGTATTGCAGCTTCAGGCTCAAGTCGACCAAGTCAAAATCGAACCCCTCTTAACCGATTATATTTTAAATATCATCACCGCAACTCGTGACAATCCGCACCTTACTCTTGGGGTGAGTCCACGCGGTGGATTAATATTCCAGCAAGCCATTCGCGCTCGTGCATTTATTCATGGAAGGGATTACTGCACACCGGATGATGTGAAAATTTTAGCGGCTCCTGTTCTATGCCACCGTGTCATTCCCGAGTCGCATAGCAATTCGCGAAGATTTGCTGACACCGCCACCATCATCGAGAAAATTCTTGAGCAATTAGCCGTACCCGTTTGAGGGAACAATGAATAATTTTGTATACACCCTCACCCTGCGTAATCGAACCCTGTCCTTAACTCGGGAGGGTCTCGGATTCATCCTGCTTTTATTCGGTGTCGGGCTAGGTGCCATCAATACGGGAAATAACCTTCTCTATCTTGTCCTCGCCATGTGTTGCAGTTTCATTGCTGTATCAGGGGTACTGTCTGAATTAAGTTTTAGAAACCTTGTAGTTAAGGCAAAGGGACCTGCACACCTTTACTGCAATGAAACGGGAACTCTGGATTTCAAGATAACCAATAGTAAAGCATGGTCACCTTCCTTTTCCATCTATATTCTTCTTCCCAGCGATGGAAGATATTCATTAGAGCAACCGCCCTACTTCTTTTTTATCCCAGCTGGAGAGACACTAGAAAAATCGGCTCTTTTTTCTGGAAACAAAAGAGGCCCGCTACAGATAAACTCCTGCCTCCTGGCAACCCGGTTTCCTTTTGGTTTTTATTACAAAACGAAGACCATCCCCTTAAATATGGACATGGTAATTTTCCCCACGCTACATCCGGTGCAATTACCACCCAAAAATGAGTCCATACAAGAAGGAGAAGGAACGTTACAAACAAGAGGAGAAGAGATTTATGCCGTTCGGGAGTTTCGCCCTGGCGATTCTTTGAACTCAGTCCATTGGAAATCGTCCGCTAAAACAGGAAACCTGCGCGTAAAAGAATTTCAGAGTACTAGCGAACAAAGCTATACCGTTTTTTTGAATGTCAAAGAACCCGGCAGCAATAAAACGGTGAAAGTGATTGAAGAAAGAGTCAGTAAAGCCGCATCATTGATTTACCACCTGGTTCAAAGAGGCAATGAAGTGAGCCTTAAAACGGAGGAGATGCAAACTGAATTTGGAAAATCAGAATCGCATTTAAAGGATCTGATGTATCAGTTGGCTTTTATAGATTGAATTGAAAAGGATATAAGAGGGGCGAGGGAGAAATTCAAGCTGCCAAATGTAAAAAACGATCTGCATCTTTTCTAGCAAAATCGTTCACAGCAGCCCTGAATTCCTTTTTGAATTTACCTCTTTTATACGCTTTTTTGTTATCCTGTATTTTTACATGATAACGCTTGCTTTGCAGTTGCTTCACAACTGTGTCGATGGGTTTCTTGATAATTTTCATAAAACACCTCCTTTAAAGATAGTTGTATTAACATAATTATAACGGTCTATACCCACAAACTCATAATTATTTTACCGCTTCAGGATACTTTGTGAAAAGTAGCGGGCGGGGATTTCAACATCAAAATCTATGACATCGAATTTATAGGTGGTTTGAGTGTTTTCTTTTAGCATATCCTTAAAAACCATTGTATGAGGGAACAAACGGTTATCAATTTTCTTATAATCCATATATAAAATTCTTTTAAGAATTTTTCCACTCTTCGCAAATCGCTCTTCTTTAAGCACTATCTTACTTATTGGATTGATCCAGGCCTTTCTTGTCTGGTAGGTCGATTTTTTATCGCGGGCCTGCAAATGTAAAACTGCGCATCTTTCTCCCTCAAACTCATCAAACTTTTCCAATGTAGCAGAGTAAGCTTGGCTCAATTTATGATCTTCCATCATATCTTCATACGACAAATCACTGCCCATCATAGACTGCCTGAGCAAATGCCCAGCGATTAGGATTTTACGATCGGTTCGCGGGGTATACATCCAGAGTTTCCCGCCGATCTTAAGCATCTTGGTTCCTTTTTCACGAGCTGGCGATTTGTAATGGCTATAGGAACGTGTAGCACCTTCCATCCAGGAGTCCTGTGTCAGAGTCCGAACTTTTCGTCCATTATCAATAATCAGTCGTCCTGAAATAAATTTTTTATTTGCCCAAAGATTATCGTCCAACTGCTCTAACAGTTTTTGGGCATTTATTTCTTCTGCCATTCCCGAAGTGATCGAAACAAAACAAAGGGCCAGATAAGCAGCGAAAACAATTGAACATCTTTTAAAAATCATCCAGCCTCCAATTCTCGAAACAAGTTAGCTTCAGATCTTTTGAAAATCGCAAGGCTCGCCACCAGAGTTCCTGCAACACTGGCAAAAATTCCAGGCAAAACAGCTTGCACAAAACCACCGATAGTGAGTCTTGCTCGAACCACATCGTTGATCATCATCCCTGTTTGAGCAAAGTTATCACCCATATTAACCCCCACCTCTTGAAGATAAAATGTAAATGCACCTCCAAAAATGGAACCCGCTATCGCTCCTAAAATTCCAACCACTAAACCTTCTATTCCCAATGTGAGTATCAGTTTCCAATGAGGTTCTCCAAATGCTAGCCGAAGTCCCATTTCACCATAACGATGAATTCCGCTTAAAATTCCAGCATTCCATAGAACTAGGATCATAAGAAAAGTAAAAATTCCTACCACAAACCCCTGTATGACGTGAAATTTATCAGCAATCGCTCCGATGTTCTGCTGGTCGCGAACGCTTAAGAGCAAGGGCTCGTCGTCTTTAGCCCAGCTATCTGGAGGCGATGCTATCCAGTGTTTTAAAGGCTCTTGCATGCTCCTCTTAACTTCTTCATAGTCTTCCAGAGAATATTGTGGCGGTAAAAACCCTAGCCAATCAGTAATCATATCTTCCATATAAAAACTGTTTTGCGCATCTGAAATATCTATTAAAACCATTTTCTTATCCATTGCAGAAACGCCAAACTTGACCAAACCAATAATTTGATAATTGTCCGCAACCATTCCACCGTCGAAAGATTGCCCTAGCACAGTGACAGACTGTCCCAAACCAACACCGAGTGTTTCTGCTAATTGATCTCCCATCAACATTTCATTTGATGACTCGGGCAGTCTTCCGCTAACCAGAGACTCCTCCATTTTCATTCGCTTCAATTCAATAGAGCTTTTGGTTTTCAATTCAAGGGCCATACCTACGACAGGAGTTTGAGAAAGAGTCTCGCCGTTTTCATCAGGAACATCGAGAATAGCTCCCCATCGAATTCGAGGAAACCATTCAACCTGTTCTGGAGAGTTTTTTTTCAGCCAATCTCGGGTTTCTTTCTGACCAGCTAGAGATCGGTCAAGGGGGCGCAAATGTTCTTCTTCATAAAATGGTTTATTGACCAAACGCAAATGCCCTGCATCAAGGTTCGCAGTCATATCAATCATACCCATGAAAACCCCTTCCATAAAACCCACCAAAGAAACCACTAATGCAACTCCTATGGTCACTACAGTAAACGGAAAAAGAAATCGGGATTTATCTCGCAAAACCCCACGAAGCAAAAAAGCTATCATGTTATAGCCCTACCCCTAAGGGCTTGAGTCGGATCTAAACGAATAATTTTTTTCACCGGTATCCAGGCAGCCATCACGACTAGAAAAACAACTATGAGTAAAGAGTAAAAAATTTCTTTAGGTTGATAATCCGGATAGATGGTTTCCCTGATAGGAAAACTGGCTTCACTTAAATGAGTCACATCAAAACCCACACCTTGAAACCAAATGAAAAAAGGAACTCCCAATAAAGCGGCAACAATTAAAGCCCAAATGGCTGCCAAAGCACCTTCTAAAGTAAATATTCTTACAATTCTCATGGGCTCCATTCCCAAAGCCATTAGAGTTCCAATTTCTTTTTGTCGTTTAAAAATATTCAGTATCTGCGTATTAAAAACACTGGTGCAAACCAAGATCATTAGTATCGTCCACAGGATTTTGGAATTCATTCTATCCTGTTTTAACAGGGCTAAAAGGTCTGCCATAAGTGCTTCCACAGCTTGGAATTCAAACCCTTCAATAGGCCCAATATAATCCCGAACCGCCACCCAACTCACTTCCCCTTGTCTATCAGTCATAGATCGCAAATGATCCAGACGTAACCACACAACCCCATCATCAACACGCGGATTAACCATGTCCCCCACATCCACAATAAGAATATCTTGGGCATCGACTGCACCCGACCTATCGCGCCATTTAAGTGTAAGGGTATCGCCTTTTTTCAAGTGTGCCTTCCGAGCCATTTTTACCCCTACCACTCCCGGAATAACATCTTCAATTTGTTCGCCATATTTTTTCAAGTTATCCAAAGGTAAATTCAATAGGGATTGCTTCATTGAAATCCCACGAATTTGAACTGGATAAAGTCTACGGTTGGGATAAAGCTGTCCCTGTTGAATCAAAACCTCTGCTTTGTCTTCATCAGCTAATCGTAAAAGAGATTCGGCAGGTTTCAATGTGTGGTCTTCCCACTCGGTAGGAGAAAGAATATCAAATCCGGGAGCTCGGTAATGCCCTCCCCCTACATCCGTAGCAACTAGATTTCGGGTGGCTTGCGCCTGAAATCCATTCAACAAAGAAAGCATGAATATCAATGAAATAATTGATAGAGCGGTCACCAGCACATTGAGGAATGCACGCATACCTTGCCGATAAAAGTTTTTCCTGGCAATGTCCCAGTTCATTTCTATACTGTCCCGTTTATATTATTCTTGTCTGAAACAATGCGTCCATCTTCCAACTTAACCTCGCGGCGTACATAGCGGGTCACCTTTTCATCATGCGTAGAAAAAATAACTGCGGCCTGATATTGCTGATTCAGCTTTCGCATCAATTCCAGAATTTGCAAAGAGTTTTCCGTGTCCAGATTTGCTGTCGGCTCATCAGCAAGAATTATAAGAGGATCTTTTACCAAAGCCCGTGCAATGGCAACACGCTGTGATTGCCCACCCGATAATTGCGCAGGCCTTTTTTTCACTTGATCCGTGAGTCCCACCTTAGCTACGATTTCCATAACACGATCACGAACATCTTTCTCTTTATCCCCGTTCAGTAAAAGAGGGAATAAAATATTTTCATAGACAGAATAAACAGGTAGCAAGTTATAGGTCTGGAATATGAAGCCAATATTTTCTCTTCTATATTCAGCCATTTGTTCGCGACTCATAGAAGACAGACTTTTCTCTTTAAAAAATATTTTCCCGGTGGTAGGGATATCCAACCCTCCAATAAGGTTCAGCAAAGTAGTTTTACCAGACCCCGAAGGACCTACAAAAGACATGAAGGCACCTCTGTTGATTTCAAGACTCACATCATGCAAAGCGGTAAAGTTTTCTTCACCGACTTTGAATACTTTTGAGACCTCGTTCAATGCGATTAGTTTATTATCCATACCTACACCGATCTAAAAATAATTTATTAACGTCAATCCCATTACAGATTCCGTTCCATTGAATGTAGCCGATCGTCTATGCAGCCTGCCGTCTTTTCTTCCTTCCGTAATATTACCACCCACTCTACCGTGTAGATAAAGAAACAAGGATTCAGTAACGGAATATTCGATTTGTGGAATCACTTGAAAGCTTTTATCGCGCAAATCATAGAGACTAAAAACTTGCCATCTAATATCTATACCCACAGGTTGATCCATTGAAAACCCAATTTGCTGGATGGTTCTTTGCCCCTTAGGGTCCGTAAGAGTAAAGTTCTTCTCTCGTGTGGTAAAAAAGTATTCCATGAGAACATGGAGTCCTTCCCCAAAGTTAAAAGTATAATCCACACCTAAAACAGTATCAAAACGAAGGGCTGAAGAAGATTGTAATTCGATATCCATTCGACTTTCACTCCAGAACCCAATTTCCATCTCACCCTTAAGGTGGTAACCCAGTTGAATCATTTCCTGATCAAAATCCGCTAAATCTTTTAGATCAGTTCGAGGATGGTATTGCAATACAACCCCGACCTCCATATCTGCTATCAGCGTTTCACCACGCAAACCGGTGATAAAAGAGCTATTTTTTTTAGCCGGTACCAACCAACCTTCCAGGAAAGAAGATGGCGTGACAAACCATGTAGATCGGAAACCATCAGCACCACGAGTTAGCGGAACGACACCCGTAACATCCCTTGTATCAAAAAATCCCAGAGGTCTGAAAATGGTTCCAGCTCCAAAAAGAATTTTTTGCCGCCCTCCTCTGATTTTAAAATTTCCGCTGTCCAAGCGAAGCCATGCACGAAAAAAATCCACATTAGTTTCAGGGCGAAGTCGCGACTGCACACTGGGGCCATCCACTTGTTTTACATCACCGGTCAACTCATAATCTAATTGCCATACTTCGCCCTGCCAGGCATTCCCTAAAACCCCCAGGCGCAATTCTGCTTCACTATCAAAATCTTTTAAGTCGGATGGAACTTCAAAAACATAAGAACTTCCTACCGCAGCTCGCCCCTCCAGTCGGCTATCAAAGCCTTCAACGAGTTGCGGGGCAGAAACACATAAAACCAACATCAACCAAAAGCGAGTCAAAATCAAATTGGGCATTGCGATCAATTCAATTACCTGCAAGGTGGTTTAAGATGTTTTCACTGATTGTCTTCCAGTTAAACTTTTCCAACACCGCCCTGCGCCCATTTTCACCGCAAGATCTCATTCTCTCAGGATTATTCAATAAGGATAATACAGTCGCTGTCCACACCTTAGGATCGGTTGACGAAACAACCTCTCCCATATCATGAGCCTGAAAAATCTTATCCAATCCACCCAGGGCACTTGCAATAACGGGTTTTCCACACGCCATATATTCAAATAATTTTAAGGGAGACAGTCCGGTATGTGGGGAGCGTTCATCAAAAAAAGGTGCCAAACAAATATCTGCCGCATTGATGAATTCAGGCATCTCTGCAAGCGGTCGGCGACCACAAAAGATAACATTATCCTTAATACCTAGAGCATCAACCCGTACTCGCAATCCTGCAGTGAGCTCACCCTCCCCCACCAATAACAATTTAATATTTAAATTGCTATCGATCAGGTCAGGCATTATCTCAATCAATTCAAGAATTCCATGCCACCTCTTGAATCCTCCCATAAAAAGAAGATATTTTGCGTTGGCGCTCAACCCCAATTGATCTCTGCAGGAACTTTGATCCATAGGGTAAAAAATATTCTCATCGGCACCATTAGAAACTACCAAAAATAGTTTTGGGTCAAGACTGTATTCCTTACAGAGAAAATCTCTGATATGCGTGGTTGGCACCACCCAAAAATCAGGAAATCGATAACAAATCCACTCCATAATTCGAGTCACAGAAGTGATCCATCCTGAAGCTTGACTCATTTTCAGTTCGATCAATGGCAACCCATTCACTTCAATGGCGTATCGAAATCTGAATATCACTTTTAACCAGGTCGCCCACCATTCAAGGGATTGTTGCCGGGTATAAATAGCATCCGGTTTATTTGTCAAACAATAATATAAAAGATATAAAAAGAGGACTGCGTGAAATGAAAAATAAGTAAATGCAGGATTGCGGATGAGCACCGGTACTTTAACAATAGAAACTCCCGGTATTTTTCGGGTTGCCCCCAGATCAGGAATGAAGAGAACAGTTTCGTGTCCATTTGAGGCAAACTGCTTACAAGTTTCAAGAACGTGGCGAGCGCCTGCGTCATTGCCCTCAATATCTATTCTGGCAAAATAAAAAATTCGCATTTGATCAGGAGAACCGAGCCATCATGCAATCAATTCGGCGAAAAAATTCTTATCCATTTCCGTGGATAAATGACTGTTATGCCACAGCAAGGTAAAATCACCTCCGTACGCCAAAGACTTTTGTTTTAGTGACAGTATTAAGTTCATCGCTTTATCACTGTAGCCGAGTCCCATATAACGATCTGCCAAAACTGAGCATTCCATCAGCACGAGAGGCCGTTGTTTTAAAGTTAATGGTTTCATTTTTTTCCAACTCCACATCGTAAATGGACGTGAGGTTCCATAACGAAATCCAGGTCGGTCTGCAAACGCGCCTGTTGTATCGTATTCGTAACCCGATGCATCGATATGGTCAGGGGTCTGAGACACATCCCATCTTAAATAGTGCTGTCGGTTTCCTTTTGCGCTTGCGTTTATTCCCAGCTTATCACACGTATCAATAAGTCTTTGCCGCTCACTTTCTAGTTGTCTCCTGTCCTGATAGCTATTGAAGCTGGCATGCGTACCAATCTCATGGCCACGATCAGCAATTCGATGCATCAAGTCTTGTATTCTTGGTTCAGAAATTTTGTAACATCCATCCATTATTTTCGAGGAATGATCAACGATGAAATAGAAAGCAGCCTGATGTCCAAATCTCTCACAAGTATCCATATACCAGTCAAAAGTATTGAACGGATCATATTTAAAATTGCCGCGCTGAGTCGAAACATAATTTTGAAAACGCTGACGAGCCAATCCAACGTTACGCCTTTTGAAAACATCAACCGCTAATCCTTTAGCCAGTCTCAGAGAGGTCTTAGTCGAACAGTCATAAGGAGCATCAACGTCACAACTGATCCTTAATTTTCCTTGACGTGCTTTCCGTTCTAACGCAGGCCACAGATGCTTCATGCATGCCCATAGAGTTTCTACATATTCATCTACAATGGGCCTTTCAAGCAATCCTGATCTACACGCAAGTGAGGCGGTTGCAGGGAAGCGGTCATATTTATCACGTTCTTTTATAACCATCTCTTCATATCGAGAAAGGAAGTAAAACGCCGTTCCAAAGATATCGATATGACAATCAATCCGATTTGATTCAACATCTATTTTTGGCGAACCAAACACAACTGGTAGCAATGGGTCTGTCAACGAAACAGACAAACCAGACTTTGATGCATCCCATGTAGCAAGAGGAGTTTTCATCATGGGTTCTTTAATAAGCCAACTTCCCTGTAACTGGGGGAACAAGCTATCGGAAAGGTCAAGTCGCTTGCCATTCAACTGTAAGAAATACCCCTTTCCTATGTTGGGTCGAGAAATATATTCAATGCCAAGGAATTCTCCGAATATAACGGACAATATCCAATCAACAGCTTCACTCTGGATTTTAGGGTGATGTATTTCCAGCAATTTAAAACTCGTTTAGGAAAAGGTTTAAGACTTCTTTCGCAAAACCACATGGATACCATATTCATGAGGTACAGGTGGGTTAGTCAAAGCATAATATAATGTTAAAAAATAGCGCTTAATCTTTGTCCAAAAAGAGGGAAGCCTGTAATTTTCCACATCGAATAATCGAGTAACCGGTGATGATCCTAAATATGCCAACATACGAATATAGCCACTGGTCAATCTCCCCGCTGTTAAAACGTTGACTTCAACTTCTGCCAAACTGGAAAACTCTTTTTGCCAAAATTCAGGATGAAAAAGATTAACAAGGTCAGGCGGTGGAGTGTTCAACCATATTCGCCCTAAAAAGTCACAACTCATTCTATTTGGCGCATTGAAAACAAGTATCCCACCTGGCTTGAGCAAACCAACCAGCTCTTTTGTCATTTCAACAGGTGAAGCCACACAGCCAATTGTGCCAACGTGATAAATCACATCGTATGGCGCTTCCACCTTAATTCTTGTATCATCAGGAAGACAAAAATGATCTCCAAAACTTTTAATCGCAGCCGCGACAGCTGTGGGAGAAATATCCACACCCAACACATTCCGGTCATTAGCTAAAAACCAAGCCGCCAGATAGCCCTGGGAACAACCAATTTCAAGAAACTTACGCGCGTTGGGCAATGCATCCACCGTTTCAATAATAAAAGAGTTGGCGAGCTTTTTAGCTAATAACGATTTTGCGTTAACAACATCGCCGTTACTCAGCAAATCAGCTATCTGTTTTTTTATATTTTCTTGATAAAGATACTTGGTGGATTGACTGTGAAGTTTCTCATGCGCATTTACATCATGAGGTGCAAACCGTGAAAGACAGGCATCACAATCAAAAACATCTACGCCATAATCCAAATAAGGGCGGTAGTTGCTCACGAGCTTTGTGTTGGATGCGCCACATACCTGACATTCCATATTTTACCCCTTAAGCAACTTGCAGAATAGTCTGGCGTTTTCTACGGACTGCTCACTGACTTCATTTTGATATTTTTTGATCATCACGCCTAATTGATCTTTATGCGTATTAATTTTTTCAAGCATTCTTGCAATAACCTCGCTACTGCTATTTTCTTCAAGCACATATTCTTCCATTCCATAACAGCGCATTAAATCTCGATATTTGGAGTGCCATGATATTGAAATAGCTGGCACACATGATGACAGTGCCGCAACTACACTGTGATATCTTGCTCCCACATGAAACTCGACATTAGAAATAATTGATTTTAGCTCTTTCGGAGATAAATTTTCGTCAACGATCATTACATTGAGGTCAGAGGTTGCACTCACCACAAGTCTAGCAACTGCAAGGTCGCACACACGGGGATCAAGCTGAGCAGGGCGATACGTATGAGGAATCAGAAACACTGAATAATCCATGCTTACCAAAATCCTAACGACAGACAATAACTGAGTAATGTGTTGATTTTCTCCATTTATCATTCCAGCTCGCGAGTACAACACCGCACTGGGTGACAAACTAACGACAGGTCGCATTGCAGAATATTTTTCAGAAAGATATGTCGCGCCCCATTCTTTGTCAAAAGGTAAAGTTACCGCTACATCTGGAAAGCTTATGGCATCTGCTTCAGGTAACAGTTTTCTAACCTCATCCCGGCAATCATTTCCACGACAAAATATTTTATTTTGCCGTCGCAAATCTAGTCGAGCAAAAAATCTTACATATTTAGTAGAGAAAGGGCCATAGCTTTGTGTCCATGCAAACATTGAACGACATGCCAGCTTGGAAATAAAAAAATCTTGAACACGAGTTGACCCAATCATAGATAAAAAGGTACCCGGCCCTGATGGTGGGCCTGTGTAACAAATGGCTGACATTTGTATCAAGGCATCACACCCTTTTAAAGTAGACCACCATATTTTAAGTTGCTGAAATCGCCCAGAAGCAAAACAAAACGGTGGCACAATATTATGGAGGCTGATATTTTTTACGATCTCCACACCATACTTCTCAGCCCACTCCTGTTCATAAGGCCATTCTTTATTATCTCCGGGAACTGAAAAAACAAATTCCGCATCAGGAACATACTGCCGTAGCCGACTCATCAAAGACAAAGCCAATGCGGGTCCACCCTTGTTGCCCTGCATGCAAAGACCTGACACAAAATAACGAGACATGAATTACTTTCTCAGAGAAATAATATCGCGCAAAAGATGCAATAGTAGCAAAGGATGTCTCGCCACCGTTAAAGCCCGATACAACTTAAAATGTTTTTTACGGACAACCCCTCTAAAAAAAGTTTCAACATTAAATCGCAAACGATCTAAGAACGAAACCGAAACAAAATCATCAGAATCATTAAATTTATACTGCGGTGAAGTATTTCCGTCTTCTCTTAACTGCTGATTTATTTTTCTGGCAATGGTATCAAAAACAAGGTTTCTACTTTGACTTTCGATCAAATCTTCAAACGATGAAGGTTCCAGATTAATCTGGCCCGAATTCTCCAGCTCCCGCACCATATTTTCACCGACACTTGTGCGAGCAACCACCACACTGATCTTTTTTGTGCTCGTTTTACCGAGCCACGCATCCCCAACAGCAACATCTGCCAACATATTTAAATGATCTTCACAACCTCGACATCGAAGTCGATTGTAATCTGTAGAAAAACTTGAGCGGTAGTCTATGCGTTCTTGCGCTGACTTAAAGTCTCGCCTATCAAATAACAACTCCTTATCCTGTGTTATCAGCTTCAATTTCCCAACCCGGTCCCCTCCTCTGTATCGAGCATCCACAATCGGTTCCGATATCTTTTTGTATTTAGCAAAAGCAGAAAGTGAATGATGACTGAACATCCAGCCGCATATTAACCCGGCTATGACTTCAATATTTTTAGATAGGTTTTTCTCGTATGTAGAAATATATTGAAGAATCCCTGCCAACTGACATGGAATAGCGACGAGCATTACAGGTCTCTCTGCCATACGAATCAGATCAATGGCACCTGCAAAGCTGGTAGAGTGATAAATGGAGCCTGGAACGAACTTCAAATCTTCTATATGGGTTAAAAGTCTAGGTTTTAACTTGTCATCAACGGGATCTATGGCAAGGCATACTACAGGCCTATTCAATTTAAGTGAATTCGCCACCATTGCCCGTAAAATGCCGCCCGAACTTGAAACCCCATCATCTCTGTAATTCGCAGACCACCCAAGCTGGACAGAGCGAACCCATCCATCACGTGACGGGTTTGAATCATCTGGGTCACCACGATTGATCATGGCCCTTGCTTTAACAAAATCTATTGAAATACTTGGGCACACATTATCGCAAGGCTTATCACATCCATCACAGCACTCTGGCGCAACAATCTCTGCTTCAAAAGCACCGTGTAAGCTATTGAATGTAGACCGAACATTATCTGGAGGACAAGCCGATATACAAGCCCCGCAAGCTATACATTGATCATCTGCGATTACGCGACTTATTAAAGGCGCAGTTATTTTTTCAGACATATCAAATTCAAGTAAAATAAGATTCCATAACTAACAAGAAATACAAGTGACAAATAAAAAATCAATACATGAAGTTCTCCACCCGCTTTAGAAAAAAGGATAATCAGCAATATTGTTACGACCAGCTTTATTGCATCTAAGTAAAATTTCCATATTTGCTTTTTGTGGACAATCAGGTGAGTTAAAGGTTGAACAATAATCATCCCGACTAGCATCGGAGCCAGAGCCATAAGAATATCTCCAGCACCAGCCCACTGAGCCTCACCAAGAACCGGCCCTACGAATAAAGGCCCAGACACACATAATAACACTACGGGAATCGCAGCTAAGATTAATAACTTTGTAGATTTGAGAAATAAACTCTTAAGCTTTACAATGTCTGTTTTTACCAGTTGAGCCGCTTCAGCCCAAAAACTTTGGCTCAAGGCACTTGTCAATAATCCAATGGGTGTGATAGCCAATCGATACATCAATGCATACCAACCTACTTCTTTGGCACTGTAATACTGGACAAGCAACAGAGGAATAGCAGCCAGGCTTGCAACATTAACAACAGCAACCATTGTCGATGAAGTAGACTCCCACCAATATCGGGCTATACCCACTTTGATTCGATTCAAAGAAAGTCTGGCAAATGAACGTTTCAAATTTTGAGCACCGCTAACCAATAGCCCCATACCCACCCACACCGAGATCACAGAACTTCCAATTAATCCCCAGGCTCCTAGCCCAGTATATCCTCCAACTATATTTAGCCCCGTTCCCGTAAAACTCTGCGTAATTCGTACAGACGCTACTTTTGACAATTCTGCCTGACGCACATACCAACAATGCATGAGTTCATGAAGACCACCACCTAGAATTATCACCGGAAGAAATAATAATAGAGGACCAAGCACATCAAACCCTTTCCAAAAAGTCCACTGCTCAGCCCAATTCCAAAGAACAAAAAATGTAGCGACTGAAAAAAACAATAATGCAACGATCCCAAATAGCAACAGCACCGCTGCTAAAGTTTTGGATGAAGTGTTTGGAACAGACCAGTCAAAACGCCAGGATGAAAATGCAAGTAAGAGACTGACCGCAGCAGAGAAAAGAGCCAAGGCACCAAAATCTTCAGGAGTATATAAACGTGCCAACAAAGGCGCAGCCAATAGAGGCAATAACTGAGCCAACATATTTGCCTTCGCTATCTTAAAAAAATTTGAGCGGAACCGAGTGTCCATATCTATACAAAAATCGATTTCAAGGAGTTGGAACCTTACGGTTTCCAGGAAGGAGGTCGATTATAAACAGACCTGTCTTGCAAATAATTTTTAAGAAGATTCCCAAGATTCTTTAACAATTTTCCAGCGATCCCCTTCATTTTTCCAAATGAGAACCTTCTTGCCGATATCAGAAATTCGATCTGACTTATAGTTCTGGGTAAAAGACATCTCCACCGCATCATCTGCGCGAAGGATTTGAATATCACTGACTTCAATCGAAACGCCAGAACTACTGCCAAACGCTTTTCGGCGTTGAGCTTCCCAGTTTTCTTGGGGTCTTTTAGAATCTTTAAAATCCTTCGAATAAAAGGATAGGTAGGAGTTTATTTTTTGAGCTTCCCAAGCTTTAAGCCAAATTAAAAACTGAGAGACCACGACATCTACCGAATCAATCGGTTCCTCTAAATCGGGAGGCATCTCATCGGAAACTAAAGCGATAGCGGTTATTCCCTGTGCATTTTTTAGATCCAGCACCACTTGATCGGCCTCTTCCTTAGAGGGGTAGGGCCCTACACGAGTTTTATACCATTCGGACTCCTCGTCGCTTACTATAAAGGGAGTGTAGCCCTTCTTCTTAATTTTGTTTATAAAGTCCTGAGCATTTTCCTGTTTTTTAAAGGAACCCAGTTGCACAACCCAGCCATTATCGATCGTGTTAGCAAATGCGATTCCAAAAGATAAAAACCACCCTATCAGAAACAACACAAACATTCTTTTGCAGAAATTTTTAATTTTCGATGGGCCTGGAACGGGAGTCATGAACACCCCAATAGTTATTGCGCTAAATTAAAGCATCTTTTTCAAATACGGTACCAACTGGTCAGCGCTAACACCGGGTGCCCGGGCACTGAGAATACCCTCTTTATCAATGATCAGCACTGTTGGCATTTCTCTTTGAAAATAGTTCTGATAAAAAGATTTAACGGGATCCAGCAAATAAGGAAAACGGACCTTCTCAGGAAACTTGGAAAGATAATCAGCAACCGCTTCTTTTGAGTCACCATTGGTATTTATTCCAACAATAGCCAACTGCTCCTCATTGAGCTGATCACGCACCTTGTTAAATTCCATCGCTTGATTCATGCAGGGAACACAGATATGGAACATGCCTATCAATACTACTTTGCCCTTCATATCGGAGAGCGATATCTGCTTGCCATCCAAGGTTTTTAATGAAAAATCCGGAGCCTTGTCGCCAGGGCCAGGAGCACCTGCAAATGCAAGTTCAGCCATAAATACCAATAAAAAGACTAGCGGCAATACTTTTCGCATTTTTAGCACGACAAACTCCAATTGAGGGAATATTTCAAGAAACAAAAAGGTCTAACAAAAGCTGGGTTTCATTTAATACTATATTTTAGATCAATGGGGAGAAATTTAAAAGTAATATGATTTTTGTATGGATAAACATACGAGCAATATTAACTTGTTAAAATTAAGATTCAAATTCGAAAAACTAGCATTAATTTGTAGCCAAACTCATCCTTGACTTGGCCTTGAATTTATAATAAAAAAAGGAGTAACCCTTTTATTCTACAGGGGTTTTACAAGAAAGCTCAGGCTGGATTTCTGTCTAGGGCCTTTTTCGGCAAAGACCTCCTAAGCCATTATTTTATGAAGGTTTAGGGTTATTCATGGATTGAAAGACAAAATATATATATTTTTCAAATTGCTCCCCCAACGCGCTAACAATTGAGGCTCTTAAGAATGAAAAAAAATCTATGGCTTGCCGCATCAGTATTTTCAATATTTTCCATTGCAATAAATGCATGGGCTTATCAGGAAATAGAAGTAAATAACGGGGGAACAATAAAGGGCAAAACCACCTTAATTGGAAAGATGCCCTTTCCACGAATTTATCACCTTATTCTATTTCCGAATATTGATATGTGTGCCGAGGTAGATACCGATGATGAGATGAACCGAGTTCTTGATGATTTTAAAGTTTCTGCCGATGGCGGATTCAAAGATGTGGTTATCACTCTGAAACATGTAGAAGCTGGTAAGCCGTTTAATAAAGAGCCTATTATGATTACTTCGGAAAACTGTAAATTTCTTCCTGATGTCAATATCATTCGTCAAGATGAGGAGTTTAAGGTCGACAATCTGGATGCAGTTATGCATAACAGTCAGGTCTACCAGAAAGAAAGAGGAAAGATTCTTTTAAATATCCCGATCCCTGCAGAAGAAGTTTCTAATGGTAAGATACACTTCAAAAAACACTATAAAATAATGCAGATGATCTGCGGTATGCACGAGTTCATGCAATCATGGGGTTACCGCGTACAAAATCCTTATTACGCGCAAACTCCCATTGACGGAAATTTCATCATAGAGAATATCCCTCCGGGAGAATATGAAGTGACGGCTTGGCATTATTTAATGAAAAGACAAACCCGAAAAATTATAGTCGCAACCGGGAAAACCATTGATTTGAACTTTGAATTCGATGCCGACAAAGTAGTACGCCCTTTCTATGAAACTATAAAATCTGGAAGAATCAAAAAAGATGCTGTTATCCCTGGAACCGCAAAAGGTAAAGAAATGGGGCGGTAATTGACAGCACAACCCAAATCTCGACTCCACTCTGGTTTGTATTTGCTTGTAGCCGTTTTCCTTCTGGCTACCCCGTATACAACTTGGGGTTTTTCTGCGCCGACCTCTAAAGACACACCAGAGGCCATCACCCTTGACAACAAAAAAGTCTTATTAAAAGACTTGAAGAACCCCCTCCCCTCCAGCCCAGAGATTGTCAAAGAAGGCGGAGAAATTTACATCAAAAACTGTTTCCTCTGCCACGGCGACCTATTGGATGGAAAAGGAATTTTTGGCGAGAGTTTTTTTCCCTCGCCAGCCAGCTTTATCCAAAAAGACTCTGTTGTTTCTAAAACTCCTGCTTATGCATTCTGGAGAATAATGAAAGGCGGGAAAGGACTACCAAAAATATTCGCACCCTGGAACTCCGCGATGCCTTCATGGGAAGGTGTTTTAACTGAAGTAGAAGTTTGGAAAACGATTCACTACATAAACGAAACAGTAAAAGAGCGCAGCCAAGCTCCCTCAAAAAACCATGAGCCGTCTTTAAAACGTGGCAAACAAATCTATTTAAAAAAATGTGCCTTCTGCCACGGAGAAAAAGGCAAAGGCGATGGTCCCTCTGCAGAATACAGCTTGCCACAACCTAGGAACCTGACCAAAGGGCATATCAAGATTCGCTCAACCTCATTTGGCAAGATACCTACTGACAAAGACCTGTTTAATGCCATCACTCATGGAATGCGCGGAACCACCATGCCCGGTTGGAAACATCTCTCGGAAAGCGATAGACAAAGTCTGGTTATCTACATCAAGTCATTATCGAAAAAATTTGAGAAGTTCCAGAAGCGCGGCAAAAAACATAAGATCGTAAACGTCCCAAAACCTCCTACATTTTCTTTGGAAGGTGTGAAGCGCGGCAAAAAATCCTTTATGATAAATTGTTCAGGTTGTCATGGAGTTAAAGGCAGGGGCGATGGAGTTACCACCACTCGCATTGTAGACTATTCATCGAATGCCATCTGGCCAAGAAACCTCAGTGAACCATGGAACTTTCGAAGAGGCGCAACTCGAGAAGATGTCTTCTTAACATTACGGACCGGGCTTTCAACCACCGCAATGCCAAAGTTTTCTCCACGGGTGTTCAAAGACAAGGAAATCTGGGACATCGTAGATTTCATTTGTACTCTTGGCTCACCCAAGAAGCGGCAAGTAAAACCCGTGATCCTGGCTATGAAAGTCAACGGGCCTTTATCTATCGACCTCAATGCTTCATTTTGGAAAAAAACGCAATCATTTAACATCCCATTAGGTGGACAGATTTTACAAAAGCCAAAATCCTATTTTCCAACAGTAAAAAACTTGACGATTCGAGCCGCCTACAATGATAAAGAAATCGCTTTCAATATTAAGTGGGACGACCCTTCTTATGATCCCGCTCTTCTAGAAAGAAATAAGGTTGAGGCATCGCCGACGCCACCATTGCCGGATCATTTAAAGGGGGGAAAAGAGGAAAAAGCTATTGAACCTGTGATTCCAGAATTCCCAGATGCTTTTGCACTGCAGTTTCCCGTTAATCTGGACACTCAAAAACCCTACTTCCTAAATGGTGACCCTGAGCACCCAGTAAACTTATGGAAGTGGACTTCATCAGATAATAAAGTTCTTGAATGGAATGCTACCGGATTAAAAAAATGGTCGCTACAAGACGACCTGAGTCAGGTAGTTAAGGCTCAAGCAAATTATAAGTTTGGTAGATACTCTTTAGTAGTAAAGCGCAAACGAAGGGTCATCCACGAAAAAATAGACATCCAATTCCAAGCGGGAAAACCTATCCCTATTGCTTTCAATATCTGGGATGGTTACCAAGGTGAAACAGATACTAAAAAATCAATTTCAAGTTGGTTTGAATTGCAATTCGCTGAGTAACAGATAATCTCACCCCAGCATCGACTTCTTATTACATCATCGCGCCATCAACTTGATGCCAGCGTAGTATTTTTAGGTTTGTATTAAACGGGGCTATCAATACGTTCCATTTAATCCTTCAGCACGTCATCGTGAACGACCGGAGGGAGTGCGGCGAACCAGACGCAATCGTACTCCACTTTATTTTTGGTAGAGGCAGACCCTAATTTGTTCTGAGATTGTCCGAACTCTATCCCTGAGGAGGGTAAATTTTAGGGATGGGGTCACCCGCATCAGGCAAAAAAAAAGCAGCACCGGAACCGAAGTTCCGGTGCTGCTTGATTGAAACGCTTTTTACTTAGCTGCCAGGGTGAAGTCAGCTTTAGCTGCACCAGCAGCCACTGTTACTTCCTGGGTTGATTCACCTACATAAGGCTGCCATGCGGTAACTTTATATTTACCAGCAGGAACGCCGTCAATTGTGAAAGCACCATCAGCTCCCGTAATTGCGTAGTAAGGGTTCCAAACAATGCGTGCATCGGCTTCCATGAAGTTATGCTGATCGCACTGCAAAAAGAAATGCTTATCTTTGCTAGACTTTAGACGACCGATATTTTTGGACACTTCCGCAACATCACCCTCATTTGGAAGAGGCTTGTTGAACAATGTTTTACGACTTGCACCAACAACGGAATACCCATGTGGGTTATGCAAAATATTTGCATCGTTATTCTTTACGGTAAGAACTCCACCCGATTTCTTTTCAGCCTTGGTAGGCTTGCGAATAACCAACATTTTCTGAACAATGTCGCATTTCGTGAAATCGTAAGCAGCTTTACCAGCATCACCCCAAGGCTTGCCACCGTCAATCTTTTCGATAAATACGACTGCGTCTTTCAGCTTGCCGCCAGCAGCTGACACTTTTACACGAGGGCGGATTCCATCTTTAGCATCCGGATGCGTGGTGCAGAACTCAACGTTCTTACCTTTTGATAAATCTTCCATGATCGGAGCCATCGCAGCACCCTTTAACATGACTGTTCCAGTAATGCTACCCGCACCTGCTGTGCCTTCTGCATAACCTTTTTTCTTGGCGAAACTCGTAGAAGCTAGTGCCAATGAAAAGGCAACAACCATTACACTAAATACAATCTTTCTCATTCTTTTCTTCCTCCTTTAGGAAATCAAAAAATATACACTACACACATTTGAAGTGATTGAACACAAATTCGATGAAAAACCGCGCACTACAGAATTGCGGGATTCTATCATAAAAGGAAGGTACTTATAACGTAAAAAAGGGGCCCCATCAAGGGGCCCCTTTCACTTTTTTGCAATAAATGCCAAAAATCGATGCTTATCTCATCGAGAGCCGGTCATCCTCAGCTTTTGAGGCAGATTTCTCTTCCTCAGAAGGCTGAGATGCAGTTTTCACACCCTTTGGTGTAACCTTGCCAAGCGGCAGGATAGAACGGTCACCTGAAGATAGAACCTTAAAGTAACCCCACTGACCCGCTTGTTGATAAGGTGTACGAGCGTTAAACCACAAGTACGTACCAGGGTTCTTGTACGTGCCGCCAGCATTGAAGAAGGCTTGAATGTACTCGCCTGCTCCAAATTGCTCGGTGTCAATCATATCAGAGCCTTCCTGATCCATATGACGCCTCCACTGATGGCCATCCAAATTGAACATCTGGTTTTGTTCGTTATGAGCACCAAAAATATTGATCATAACCCTATCTCCTGCATGGGCTTTCAGAGTCGGTGTTGCAGGATCTTGATCTGCAGCAACACAAGCTGTGAACATGTTACCAAGTTCACAACCCTCGTCTTCCCGATAGAGCCAAGGCTCCAGGCGATAGTTAACCCCTGTCAGGCCCGCTACGTTTTGCAGGTAAGGCATGAAAGATGTACCAATGATATTGTCTTCATCCTGGAAATACAGTGCAAAATCCCTGTAGTTCTCAATGTTAGCGTTTTCAGGATAAGACTTGTCGATGATAACGTCCGCTTTCCAAGAATTACCGAGAGAAATATCTTTCCCGGTTTCAGGATCGCGATACACCGAACCACGTGGGCCGATGATGATACCACCGAACATACCATCGCGTAAGTTGGTCGTCAGGTTACCAAAGTCCCAAATCAATGAACCATTGATTTTGAAACCTGGATCTGCGTAGAACTCGTAGTTCTTCGATTTACCCGGAGCCACCGTCTGGTCGCCTGGGTTATTCCCAACGTTGATACCCTGAGAAGTCAGAGGATCAAACGCAATGTTGTTAAGATGCATTGAAGCATTGCCCGCTTTCAAGCGATTGGTCAATTTGATTTTGATACAATCGCCAATGTTGGCGTGCAAGGTCAACGGATGCGGCATATGCCCATCTGCTGCGGCTTGCTTGGCTTCACCTTCGAGAGCATAGATTTTGCCCGCTGCATTAGCGAGTAATAACTTACGCTCAAAGTCGACCTCGATTTCACCTTCGGTATTGGCGTTGAAGTTCAACTCTTTATCAATCGCTACAACACTGAAGCTTTTAACCGGTGAGCCTTTCGGACAAAGAACTTTCTTAACTTTTTTCTTAAATTCTTCATTACCCGGAAGCACTTTCAGGTCTTTTTGCAATTCATCGTGTACACGGATGATGCCCCACTCTCCTTCTGACAACTTTGAAGTTCTGCCGTCGTAGTAGAGATAGTCACCTGCCATGCCCTGATAACCACCAGCAGTGGTTGCCAAGTCATAACGTTCCGCAATACCAATATGAATCGTATTGGTAACACGTGAATCTTTGTCGTAACGCTCAGGGCGGTAGCCATGACCGGATACAACAAAGGTGTGTGTTTCATTTTGCATACCATGAAGGAGACGGAAAACAATATTGTCTCCTACATAAGCACGTAACATTGGTGTTGCAGGCTCTCCGTGCACTTTACTATCGAACAACCTGGACGCGTCTTTATTATTCAAAAGACGTGAAGCCAAGGAAGCAGCACGGAAGTTGAACCCACCGCCGGTTGTATGCGTTCCGCCATTGAGATGCGGGAAAGCAACTTCCAGCATATCCGAAGGCATCTGGAAAGAAATCGACTGACCGGCAGCAATCGCGTTTTCACGTGTCAGCCCCGCTGGATTTCCTGCTGTAACCAGCTGTGCCGTATGAGGAACAGTGTCATGTAACTGCGCAACAAGTTCGCGGAAGCTACCATTTCGGCTATATGCGAAAGGTTCGGTTCCATGAATATCGGCAACTGGACCACTGCGGATCTCCTCACCGGTTTGCGGGTCATGATAAGTAGAACCCCAAGGCTCAACAATAGTAGATCCGATTCCGCCATGCGGCCAGGTGGTCGCACCAAACGCATGATCGTGCCAGAAAACCAATCCAACATCTGCATCTACCCACCATCGGTAACGCACATACTCGGTGGTTATAATCTGGTTAGCTGCATGAGCATGAGTCATACCCTCACTAAAGGTGATGGTGTACTTACCATCTTTAGCTTCACCTTTGTTTGGGTCAGGTGTGATGTTAGTGATCCAGCGCGCGTCTTTACCGTTAGGAACTTCGACACCAACAATGATATCAGCTCCAACATGGTAAGTCGGCGAACCTTTAGCCATTTGAAGCTCGACCTTCGTGTCGCCTGGCTTCGTCGCCTTCAACAACTTGGCGTTCATCGGCATCGGCATACTGACATGATGACCGTCTTTCATCTTCTTAGTGAACTGCGTGTAAGACCTCATGGACTGGTCATATGAGAAACCAGTGATAACTCCATCTGAAGCCTGATTGTCGAACTGGAAGAAATGCGGATGGATATTCACCTTAGACATTTGGAAGTTGGTGAAATCATCATCATCCCACTCACTGGTCAACAACACATCAACACAGTCATAAACGTTGGCACGAATGACCAGAGGAATAGCCCTTTTAGGATCAGCTTTAACCTCAGCCATCTCTTCATCGATCACATAGATCAAGCCATACTTATCCACTACAGGTGGCGTCTTGCCCACCGCCGGTGAAAGCTCAATCGGAGTGTTGATAAAATGTAGATTGTATTGTTTACGTCCTGCTCCTGGAGGACAAAGGCTCCATCGCCCCTGCTCACCTGGTTTTGCAGGTGCACTGCTTTCAACATTGATTCCAGATCGACCACTACCAGATTCGGAACCTGTAATGATGTCTGCATCCGGTCTCATATGGAAAGGCTCCAACCAAGGAGCTCCACCATGGTGTCGAGCAAATGGAACACGCTTACCAAAATGCGGATTCAAATGCGGCCATGCAAGTTTACCGTGTTGATCAAACATGATCGGATGTCTCTTGCCTGGATGTGGAGATTTATACTTAGGCCATTCAATTATAGATTCTCGTTCAGAGAGTACCTGATTGCCTTTCCAGTCGTAATCCCATACAGAGCCATCATAGGCCTTAATCTGTTTGATTGGATCATCATAATGACCAGGCTGTCCCTTTGGAGGAAGCATGTACTTAACCCAGTCTTTGATGTTAACGGTTGGATCCTCTTTCGACCAATCGCTTTTACCTTTATCAACAATATGAAACTTCTTGCCAAACCAGTCCATGGTTCTACCAACCAGTTTGTCTGAAGTTTGTCCATGAGGAATGCGTCCCACACGATCAGGAAGCTCCTTCAATGGACGCATAACATCGGTACTACCTGTTGGATAATTACCGTCCTGTAGAACGTTATAAACTCTCCAATATCCCCACATGCCTGCAACATAGTGATGCGCTACATGACAATGGAAAAGAAAGTCACCTGCTAAACGCTGACAAAGACCAGACCCACATTCAGTCTCGAGATCCACAACTTCAGATGGACCAATAACTTTAACGTCAACACGGTCGGTCGTAGTACGAACAACAGGGTACTTGACGGGACCATCATAAGCCGCACTGATGAGGTTGGCGATTTGCACTTCCCGTTTCGGGGAACGCGTCCAACGAATGGTTCCACCATGTGGATGATGTGAATGAAACACTTCACCACCACCATGAATCAAACGGAATTTTGCAGGATCACCCAGATAAGAACGGGGAATCGTGGTCGGTGCATCTCCGAAAGTATAAGAACTATATGCCAGTGACTCATCTTCAAAATGAAACTTCTTTTCCTGAATTGCCAGATTGTTGATACCAAATGGTTCAGAACGAAAGTTCAATGCTCTTGCAGAAGGACGATAAGCGTCTGTCTGCGGATCGCGCTGAGGAATCATTTCACCATGACGATTCAAGGGACGAAAAGATTCGTCACCGACTTCGTGATAAATCAAACCAAATTCACGAAAATCTCTTTCATCATCATTAACGATCATGGCCATCCAGCCGCTTTCCAGCGGGCCACCGGTCCATGGATCGACATAACGAGAACCTTTAGGCTCTACAACCATCGCGCCGATCAAACCGAGAGAAGAAGGATCACGACCTGCATGGTTTTGAATCATGTGTCCGCCTTCTTGCTCATCAATAGGAATGTACCACTCGTATTCCTGCGTTTCACCAGCAGGAACTATTGCACCAGGTGTAGCAGCCGTATCAGGCTGACCTGTAGAGCTGATGATCATTGCAGAACCGTTTACCTGAAAGCCTGCATCTTCATCTTCTAATTGGTTCGTGAATTTAATACGTAAGCAGTCGCCTTGATTCGCACGAATCATAAACGGTTGAATAGCATCTCCCTGAAGTCCGTTAGAAACGGCACCAGGGTCCAACGCGTCTTCACGAGCTGCTGCATTCTTTTCTTCTTCAGCTCGAACTTTATCAATGTCCTTATCCAGAACATACATATAGCCCGGATAGTAATCGCCCCATTGGTTCAGGGTGATTTCGACGTTAATAGCTGAGACTTCGTAGGTTTTTGTAGAGGCGTTGCTCGGACAATGTGCACCTCTGTATACCTTGGCCGCAGCTTCTGTCGGTCCAAGCAAATAACTTTGACCTAATTGATGTCCCGCCCAGGAATCGTGGAATCCGCCGCCTGAAGATGCGGGACTCGCGTGTTCCTTAAGCTTTGATTTTAACTGATCCATAACCTTCATAAAGGTTTGGTCCAGTTTTTCTTGGCTACCTTCCAGCCCACTCATAACATCTTCATGCTCGAGTTGCTGATCAAGTTTTTTCAGCCAATTGGGTCTGTCAACTGCTGCGTTGCCAGAGTCATGACCGTCATGCGAATGGTCGGTCGAAATTGCACTAGCGGGAACAGAAAGTCCCAGGGTCAAAAAAACGACCGCAAGCGCATACAAGCTTTTCCACCCTTTTTTGACACGAATCATTATCTACCTCCTAGTAGAGCGTCTAAAAATGGACAATAAAAAACAGTAATACGTAATATATTTCTTCTAATTATTGTGTGGCCCCATCCATCCTTTTTGGCGGGCTACAATCTATTAACCTATTACAATCAAAGGCTTATGTATAACATTAAAAAAAAACGAAACAATCCCTACAGATAAAGACCCTATATTTCGGGTGGGCAACTTTAACAAATTTAATTTTCCCTTACAAGCCCCAAGTTGATTTTTTTATCGTCCCTCAAAACCAGTAGAAAAACAGAGCCACCTTTAGTCACCCCGCTCAAAATACTCTCGAATTCATGTTGATTTTTCACCGTTTCTCCATTGACCGCCAAAATCTGGTCACCAACTTGTACGCCTTTTATTTCGGCATAACTTCCTAGCTTTACAGTAGCTACTTTTGGGTTATTTTCAGCAAGAGGATCATCTGTTACCGAAAAGCCCAAAGATGAGGGGTCGCTGGGAGTCAAAGAGGCCAAAAGGCTGGTTTTCTTTTTCTTCGATTCAAGTTTCACAGGAACTGTCTTACCTTTGCCGTTTCTCAGAATATCCAGGTTAATGGTTTGTCCAGGAGTGATTGTGCCAATAATGCGGATCAGGGTATTGGGTGAGTCAACAACTGCGCCTCCAATTTTCAAAATAATATCCCCCACTTTCAATCCCGCTTGATGAGCCGGATCGCCTTCAAAAACAGAAGTGACGACAACGCCTTTCTTACTACCTTTTATTTCAGTCATCTCTTCGGGTAGCGGATCAATACCCACACCCAGCCAACCGCGGTGCACTTCTCCGTGCTCCACCAATTGAGCAACAATATGCGAAACCATATTTGATGGGATGGAAAAACCAATGCTTTGCGCATAATTGATGATAGCGGTATTGATACCAATAACTTCACCTTTGATATTCAGTAACGGACCACCGCTATTCCCAGGGTTGATCGAAGCATCGGTTTGGATGAAATCTTCATATCGAGAGAGGTTGACGTTCTCTCTTTTTAATCCACTGACAATTCCAAAGGTTGTCGTATCGTTCAGCCCATAAGGATTGCCCACCGCCACTACCAATTGCCCTATTCTGACCTTACTGGAATCTGCAAACTTTACCGCCGTCAGCGGCTGCGCGGATTCGACTTGCACCACAGCGAGATCAGTATCTTCATCAGCACCTAAAACTTCACCGACAATCTTACTACCATCTTTAAATGTCACCAGTATCTTCAGGACATTACGCACTACATGGCTGTTAGTAACGATCAATCCTTTTTTTGCATTGAAGATAACACCCGCTCCTGCATTTGCAGGTCGACCTTTCCTAGGTAACCCCTGCCCCACAGCGCCTTTTGCAATATAGGGAGAAAGACTGACCACTGCCGGCCGAACTTTATCCGCCAACGCCACAAGCTCCTGCTCAACCTGCTCCAAAATTCCCGCACTGCTGGATTGCGCCAGTAGCAGGAAAATTATAATTGCGCAGACTTTTATAAGCGGATTGTTCATAAATTATTTGGAGAGAAAGTAAGTGAGTGGGTTTCGAAGAAAAGCATTTTCGAATCCGTACTTGATTTTTCAATTAGGTCGTGAAAAAGTAACTACTTAGCGTTTTTATATAAACTATCCCTTTAACTGTCAAGCAGAACTGAATTATGACTATATCCTCTAAAGACCTCGAAACCAAATCGGCAGAAGAACTGATCCAATGGGCTATGGACGAATATGGCTTGAAAGCCGGCCTCGCTTGCAGTTTTGGTATGGAAGACATGGTTCTCATAGATATGATCGCCAAACTCAAAGGCCCGATCACCATCTTCACTCTCGATACAGGTCGTCTGCATGAGGAAACCTACGAAATAATGGAACGTGTGAGGTCGCATTACGGACTGGAAATCAAAACCTATTTCCCGGACTGCAAAAAGGTAGAAAAACTAGTGCGAGGAAAAGGCTTCTTTTCCTTTAAAGAGAGTATTGAGAATCGGAAAGAGTGCTGCGCGATTAGAAAGATTGAACCTTTAAATCGTGCACTAGCCGAACTCGATGCCTGGGTCACGGGGTTAAGAAGAGACCAAGCGGTTACTCGCACCGAGACGCCAAAGGTTATAGAGGATTCCGATCACCCGCCTCTTATAAAAATAAACCCTCTCGCAGACTGGTCGCAAGAGCAGGTAGAGTCTTATATCGAAAAACATAAAGTTCCTGTCAATGCTTTACATAAAAAGAATTATCCCAGTATAGGCTGTGCTCCCTGTACCCGCTCTATCGAGCCAGGCGAAGATATTCGTGCTGGAAGATGGTGGTGGGAAAACCCCGAACATAAAGAGTGCGGCCTTCACCGTGGGCCAACAGCTGGGGGCAACTAGCTGAGCAGGCACAGCAACCTAAAGTTTATACTTTCTAATTGATACAATTCCCTCAAAGCTTCTGGCTTCTTAATATTTCTCTATTTGAGTCCAGCATCACGCTGGTGTATGTAGTCTGGGATATTCGAAAACACAGAAACTATAAAAGGCACAACCTGCTGAACCGCTTTTCGAATGGTTTGTACCAAACTTGTTTTTTCCATAGATTTCAATTCTGCCAACTGGCGTTCTGCCTCCTTAAAAATAAGTGGCAAAACCTCGATAGACATCACAGCTATTTGAAGAATCTCTTTTAATTTTCTCCCCAATTTGCCCTTAAAGAATATCAAGCTGTCCAATCCAGTCAAAAAATCAGAGGTGGTTTTTATCAACACCGTTGAAAACAGCACGACAATAACCAACCGGGAACAAGACTCTATAGCAAGGACCAAGCCTTCTACTGAAATGTTGAAGGGTATCCATGCAGGTAAATCCACAAAATAGCCGGGGGTAAACAGCAATGGGAAAATAATGACTGCAATGAAAAACCAGGTTAACTTCCGCAACGTCAAATAAATTTCACGACCTGAAATATTTGCTGTCCATGCCAGACCAAACCCCAGCAATGTTAAAACAGCAAGCAAAGCTCCATCACTCATCCCGGAAAGCCCAAGAAATACCAGTGTCCCACAAATTTTATAATCGGCCCTCATTCGGTGAATGTAAGTTGAGCCCGGAACAAAACCACCCGCAATTGGAGAAAACAGTTTTTTGCTCATCTTTTCGCGATCTTTAGAAAATAAACACTTCCTGAATGCCACTTGAACCCCGGCTCAGGTTATGGAATGATTATGAATCTACTAAAATAAATATATATATGACTTCTTCCATTATAAATAAAACTTGTGCGTTTGTAGAAAATAAACTTGCCGGTGATGGATCGGGGCACGATTGGTGGCATATTTATCGCGTCTGGATGATTGCAAAAACAATCGCAGCTGAAGAACAAGCAGATATGCAGACCGTTGAGTTAGGTGCCCTGCTTCATGACATTGCCGATTGGAAATTCCACAATGGTGACGATTCGAAAGGCCCTACTGTTGCCCGGGAATTTCTAAACAATAACACTGCCGATCCTATATTAACGGAATCTGTTGTAGATATAGTATCCACGGTTTCATACAAAGGTGCCGGAGTCGCCACTCCTATGAAAACTCTCGAAGGGAAAATTGTGCAGGATGCAGACCGCCTCGATGCAATTGGTGCTTTAGGGATAGCGCGCACCTTTGCCTATGGCGGATATAAAAATCGTTTAATATATCATCCCGATGAAAAACCTGTCCTTCACCAAAGTTTCGATGATTACAAAAAGAACGAAGGACACACCATCAACCATTTTCACGAAAAACTACTTTTGTTGAAAGATCGGATGAATACAAAAACGGGCAAACGGATGGCTGAAGGACGCCACCAGTTCATGCAAAATTTCCTCGACCAATTTTATAGAGAGTGGGATGGCATTGCTTGAAACATTGCATAAATCGGCAGACCTCATAAGAAACTGCAAGCGCATGTTGTTATTAACCAGCGCGGGTATGAGTGCCGACTCCAATATTCCGACATTTAGAGATAAAGATGGCTACTGGAAAAACTTCCCTCCCTTTAAAGAAAAAAATCTGGAGGCACAAGATTTAGCCAGTCCCTGGGCATTTCGCAATGAACTTCCCCATGCCTGGGCGTTTTATGAATGGCGCCGGCGAAACGCTAATGAGAACCAGCCGCATGAAGGCTATCGAATTATCAATAAATGGTTTGAAAAATGCGATGGGTTTATCCACACCACCAACACAGATGGCCTACACCTGATGTCGGGTTGCGACAAAGATAGAATTCTGGAAGCTCACGGTTCCATGTGGCGTCTTCAATGCCTCGACACCTGCACACACCAGTATTGGGACGATGTATCTGTGCCGCTATGCAACCTGGACAACGAAACCATGCGCGCCTCCAATTTTCCTAAATGTATTCATTGTCATAGCATTGCGCGTCCGCATATTTTGATGTTTGACGACGGCGAATACACAGGCCACCCGGAACAGGGAATCAATTTCAGAAACTTTATACAGGAGTCGGTGGACTTGGCAATTCTAGTAGGAAGTTCTGGAGCCGTGCCGACCAATGATTATATAGCCCTTCACCTGATAGAAGGAGGAACTAAGGTTATCAATATTAACTTGGACTCCTCTTGCAATCAAATTGTTAACACGGACTTATTTATTAAAATGAAAGGCAAAGACGCTTTTGTCGAGTTGAACCAAATAGCCTTTGGGTAGCCGCCCAAAATCCTGAACAAACGAGGCAATATTTATATTCTCACAGGATCAAGAAGTATAGTATCCTCAACGCAGTCTTAACCTATACAAACAAGATCGGCCTTTAGATCTGCAAACCTGTTTTCCGTACTAATCTAAGGAGTTTGAAAATGCGAATCGTGCTTTTGACGTTGGTGGTTTTATTTACCCAGGCGGTTCCCTCTTTTGCAAAATGTAGCCAAAAAGAAATTTGCTCCATGATGCAGAAAATGGATCACTTCTCTATACTTAATGCCTGCCCAAATTCGGCAGCCATGCTAAAAGAATGTAGAAAGGTTTCCGATGAAACTTTACCTGATCTCCCTGCTCCCGCATTTATTGATAATGGCGATGAAACTGTTACAGATACGGTCAACAAGCTCCGCTGGATCAAAAAGGGCTTAGTAAAAAAAATAAAACTTAAGGATGCTTTAATCTTTGCTGAAAATGAAAGTTTTGCAGGAAGCTCAGATTGGCGTCTCCCGACCCTGCCGGAATTAAAAACACTCATCTATAGTGAACGAACAATAAATGCCAGCGGTAGGAAAGCCTGGATTAATCCGATTTTTGATGATGGCCTCGGGCATTACTACTGGACTACGACTACTTGTGACCAACTTTCCTGGATAAAAGACCGATATCAGAAGAAGATGTGCCAACAAGGTGAAACGGCAGCTTGGATGGTTCATTTCAACGTCAATGCAATTTTATGGTTTCACGTGACACAGGAAAAACCCAATGTCTGGCTGGTGCAAAACGTCGAATAACAAAATCACTTCGCAGTTATATTTTTAGCATTTTTCTGCCCCACCTCATTTCCGAGGAAAGCGCAACGCTGAAAAAACCATGCGCAAAAAAAAGAATCCATCCCCCCTCTATTTTCATCCACAATGAGACAAAGCAAGCTTCTTTAATTATGAACTGTGAAACTCATTGACCAATTGCCAAAACCTGAACTTTAAAAATCGTTTTATCGATCTGGGCCCCGATTTCTATCAGGAAAAACAACCCGACCCTGTAACCGACCCTTATCTGGTAGACTACTCTCCATCGGCAGGACAGTTAATCGATCTCCCTGAAGGGGGTGGAGAAAATTTTCTAGCAAATTTCAGCGGCAATCAGCCAATGAAAGCTGCCCAGCCATTGGCTATGGCATACTCCGGTCACCAGTTCGGGTCTTATAATCCCAAATTGGGAGATGGCCGAGGTCTCTTGCTAGGAGAAGTTTTAAATAAAGAAAATATAAGTTGGGACGTTCATCTTAAAGGTGCCGGGCCAACCCGATTCGCTAGAGGATTCGATGGGAGAGCCACACTGCAATCTTCTATCCGCGAACATCTGGGAAGCGAAGCTTTGAACGGATTGGGAATTCCCACAACCCGCTCTCTGGCAGTGATCGGCATTCGCGAACTCATCTATAGACAGAAACCAGAATTGGCAGCCATTTTAGTGCGGGTAGCCGACTGCCACATTCGTTTTGGCAGCTTCGAGTTTTTCCATTATACAAAGCAACCCAAAAATGTCGAACGTCTGACAGATTTTGCCATCGAACATTATCATAGTGATATTTGCAATGAACCTGATCGGTATCGAATTTTCTTCAAAAGAGTTTTAACCCTTACCGCAAAATTAATTTCTAAATGGCAATCGGTTGGCTTTGTTCACGGAGTTATGAATACCGACAATATGACGATAACGGGTACAACATTTGACTACGGCCCTTATGGTTTTATGGACGGTTTTAATACTCGGTACACTCCCAATTCATCGGATACTCATGGGCGATACGCTTATCAGCAACAGGCCGAAATCGGCTTTTGGAACCTGAACAAATTGGCAGAAACATTGACACCTCTAGTGGGAGCAGACGAACTGCAAGAAGAAATCAAACAATACCAACCTATATTCAATGGGTTTTACCAGGAAGAAATGGGACGCAAACTTGGGATATCGATTCTCGATTCGGAGTTCAGCGAATTGACGCAGGAAATGCTCCAACTGTTACAAAGTCAGCAACTGGACTACTCAAATTTTTTCCGCGACCTTGCAAGTTATCCAAGCGCAATGAATTATGGTGTTGAATTCCGTTCATGGCTAGACCGCTACGTAAAGCTTTGCGATCGAGAAAGCATCAGTCATGATGAACGCAAAAGTAAAATGGATGCCGTTAACCCAAAATTTATTTTAAGGAATCATCTGGTTCAACGAGCCCTGGAAAAAGCGTTAAAAGAAGCTGACTTTTCAGAAGTGACCCGACTACGAATTCTTCTGGAAAATCCATTTGAAGATCGCCCAGAGCTTTTTAAAGAATACAATATAGACGCTGATTTTTATTCTCAGGATACGCCGCAAGAGTATCTTGGTCGTCAAACCAGTTGCTCCGCATAATGCCACTTAACTAGAAAGGAAACCCAAGAATGATTTTACTTGATGGAGAAATAACTGAAGTAACGACTCCGCCCAACAAGGCAGACCAATTTAGAGAGTTGACCATCTGGGTTCCTGAGACCGGAGAACATATCGAGTTGACCTGTTTTATTCATGAGCTTCAGAAAGCCGGACTGGAAGAAGGCAGTAAAATATCCATCAAAATCGAAAAGAAATTTGATGTTGATGCCCTCACTCGCGACCTTCTCAAACCGCAATAGGCTAGCAATTATTTTTGCGTCTGATAACATAGAGATATAAACCAACATTGTATGCATCTTCCTCGGCCATGAAAAGAATCAAAGACCTGGGTGAATTCGGGTTGATTGACCGTTTATCCAGAAACTTCAAGCATCACTTTAGCAACACGGTTCTACCGCTTGGTGATGACTGCGCCGCTTATTCAGCAAGTTCATCAAAAAACCAGCTCGTCTCTACGGATGCATTGGTAGAAAATATTCACTTCAAACTCTCAACCATCTCGGCAGAGCAGTTAGGTAAAAAAGCCATTGCGGTCAACATAAGTGATATCGCAGCAATGGGGGGAACCCCGACACGAATTTTAATAACGTTGGGGATATCCAAAAAAAATTCAGCTTCGTTTCTCGACCAATTGTATAAAGGAATCCATAAAACTTGCGAGCTTTACAATATTGAACTTTTTGGTGGAGATACAGTTTCATCGCCAAATTGCTTTTTTATTAACGTCACGATAATTGGCGAGACAAAAAAAGGAAAGCTTTTCACTCGAAAAGGTGCAAAAAAAGGAGACCTTATTTTTACGACCGGGACATTGGGAGACTCGAGTCTGGGGTTAAAAATACAATCTGGCAAAAAATGGAAGTGCTCTGCAAAATCAAAAAAGTATCTTCTTGAAAAACATCTCACTCCCATTCCACGATTAAAAGAAAGTCAATTGCTGGCACGATCCACCAGCAAAATAAATTCCATGATAGACATCAGTGATGGACTCGTGCAAGACCTGCATCATATCTGCAAACAATCTGGAGCTGGGGCTTTAATATTTGAAGAGAAACTACCGCAATCGCCTGCATTTTCAAAAGTTTGTTCAGATAACAGCTTAAACCCTGAACCTTTCATTTTGAACGGTGGTGAAGATTATGAATTACTATTTACTTTACCAGCCGATGGTGTTAAAAATTTATATAGGCAGTTTGAAAAGGCCGAAGCACTTGTGACACATATTGGGGAGATCACTCAACCGTCCGAAAAAGTTTCTCTTTTAAAGAAAAATGGAAAAAGAGAAATTCTCCGCCAAGCATCCGGTTTCAATCATTTTTAATAACGCCGGTTACAATAAATTGCCCCTATCGAGATTCATATAATTCGATATACAAGTGCCAGCCAAACTTGAGGTTTCTTAAAAACTTTGGACGACTCATTATTTCCGCGGTCGCTATTACTCCTATTTTTGTTTTCTTGCTCAGCCTTTTTTTCAGCGTGCGAAGTCGCTTTTTTTTCACTCAATCCTCTTCAGCAAAGAGAGATGGAAGAAAAAAAAGGACGTTCCGGTCGTCTGGTTCATTCCCTCCTGCAAAAACCACGTGAACTGCTGATCACTATTTATATCGGTAACGAACTGGTCAACATTGGTATTTCTGTTGTCATCACCTCCATCACGATTTCCATGTTTGGCAATATCGGTGTAGGAATTGCCATTGGTGTTGGCACCCTGCTACTCCTTTTCCTTGGCGAAATTGTACCTAAAAGTATTTCCCTGAAATATGCACAACCCTACGCTCTGTTTGCAGCGTTTCCTCTAAAAGCATTTGCTAATATCGTTCAGCCTGCGCAAAAACTATTCAACTCCTGGACGGAAAAAATAATGCGCTCCATTGGCATTTTGACTCATTCCGAAAAAGAATCCTCCATATCTGACGAAGAATTCCGAACTATGGTGCAGGTTGGCGAAGGCGAAGGTGTTATCGACTCCGATGAAAGAGATTTGATTCAAAAGGCCATAGAATTTGGAGAAACAACCGTGGGCGAAGTTATGACACCCAAAATTGATATGTTCACAGTAAATATCATTGATAGCCTTGATGAGATTCTTCCCAGAATTGTTGCGAATTGTTATTCCAGAGTCCCAGTGTATGGAAATGATGATGAAGAAATTTTGGGTATTCTTTTTACCAAAGACCTGACACGCCTCAAACATTTACCACGAGAAAAGGTGAATTTAAAAGGCATACTTCACCCCGCTGTTGTTGTTCCAAAAACCAAAATGATTAAAGAGATGCTCGAAGAATTCAGGAAATTAAAGAGGCATATGGCAATAGTCCTGGATGAGTACGGAAGCGTATGTGGCCTCGTGACTCTGGAAGATATCATTGAAGAATTGGTCGGCGAAATTGACAGTGAAATGCGAAGAGATGAGCAGCCACTATCAGAAATCAACGAAAATCAATTCAGAATTTCAGGGGCCTACAACCTTGCTGAATTCAATGATTTTTTCAAAAGCGAATTACCAGAAGAAGATTATGATACTGTAGGCGGCTTGGTTTTTGGACTGTTTGGAAGAATTCCCCGATCAGGAGAATCAACAACTGTGGATCACTTCAAATTCCGTGTGGAAAAAATGAAGGGTTCAAGAATTCTTAACCTTCACTTAACCCTCCTCAAACGATCGGGCACATCACCTTTGCCTGCTGAGTCAGAACCTATTAAGAGCGTAACAACATAATGGATCCTGCAACCACAATCTTTTGGGTACTGCTCGCTGTAATTTTAGAGGCATTTTTTTCTGGCTCTGAAATTGGAATGGTTTCAGTCAATCGGATTAAAATGAAGCAGCTGGCAGAAGAAGGAAATTCTGCCGCACAATCCGTTTTATCTCTTCTGGACGATCCCGAAAAACTTTTCACAACAACATCGCTGGGCACCAACCTCGCAATGATGACTAGCACGGCTATATTCACCGCATTCATGGTTTCTCAATTTGGTGCCTTCGGAGAATGGATGGCTATGGTGATTATTTTTCCTCTCGTATTTTTTGGCGGAGAAATCATTCCTAAGGTAATTTTTCAGAATCGCGCTGACAGCATCATGTTGATAATGATCTATCCCTTGAATCTTTTTTATAAGATCATGAGCCCTTTTATCAACTGGCTATCGAAAACATCGCAAAGCCTAACCAGCCGAGTCCCAGATGGCATAACAGAGAAGACATTTACTTTCAGTCGTGATCAATTAAGAAAGGCATTGAGCCTGGACTCACAAACTGTGGATCTTGGCTCCACCGAAAAGAAAATCATCCATAACATATTTAACTTCGGTGAGCTTACCGCAGAGCAATGTATGGTACCCCTTGTTCAAATGACAGCGATCAAGGACTCCGCTACACTACTAGAAGTGCATGAGATGGCGAATGACTCCGGTTTTTCTCGACTCCCAGTTTTTCATGAGCGGATGCATAATTTGATAGGCATTATAAATGCCTTCGACCTGCTGGATCAGGAGATGGATAGTTCTCCTATCACAGCCTTAGTCCGGCCGACTCACTACATTCCACCGAATAAAAAAATTGATGATTTGTTGAAAGAGCTACAACAAGGCGGTTTACATATGGCTTTTGTGGTGGATGAATATGGCGGTTGCATCGGCCTCGTTACCATCGAAGACCTTCTTGAAAGAATAGTCGGTGAAATTGAAGATGAATATGACAAACCCGAGAAACTATACGAGCCCTATGCAGAAGGGGGATTTCTGGTCGAGGCCAGCACGGAAATAAGCGTCCTAAACGAAACATTAGGTTGGGATTTACCTGGAGGAGACTTCGAAACTATTGCCGGTCTAGTGATTGACCGGCTGGAAAAAATACCGCATCCTGGTGACCAGATTCTCGCTGGTTCTTATCGTCTAACCGTCAAAGATTCAAGCAAAAGAAAAATTCAATCGCTCATCGTCAGAAAACAAGAAGATACTGAGATTGAAAAGAAAGTCATCACTTAGCGAAGTAGGGCCACTCTCGCGAGAAGGATATGGCAAGCGGGTAGTCCAAACAAACTATCGGAACCTAACAAACCCGCAATCATTGAGCCTAGCGTCACGCTGGTGGGTATCGCCCGCTAGATCCCTCTAATCTTCACCAACTCCTGATACGCCGCCTGAATTTCCAGAAATTTCAAATGCGCGTCTTCTACAGCTTTTTCGCCTTCATGAGCAACTCGATCGGGGTGGCACACGCTAATAAGACTCCGATAAGCTTTCTTCACCTCTTCATTTGAAGCATCTGAGGAAATTTTTAAAACATGATACGGAGTTTTGAATATTTCCAGAGAATATTTTACTCTGATTTTATTATGCTGGTCATAAGACAAACCTAATAATAGAACGACCTGCTTAAGTAAACTTTCAACTCCCTCACCCAAGCTATTTTCTACCAAAGAAATCTGGTAGCAAAGAGCGACTAGTAAGAGGTTATAATTATTTTGACATGATTTTTTATACTCTTTAACAAAGGGATCAATATCTGGCTTTTTATTTTGCACTTCACGGATTAAGGGATCAATAGCCTTAAAATCAGCAGCCCCAAATCCCAGGTTTTTAATAAAAAACTTGTGAATGATTTTAATTTGGCTTTGCGTTAAAGGACCATTCACTATTCCGACTCGAGTCAGAATTATCACCAGAGAGGTTATAAAATCTGCCTTGTTATGTATACCTGGCAAACTTTTTTGTAGTTTTTTTTGAAATTTTTGACCAAGAAAGTATTCAGCACCACCACCCACAACAGCACCAAAGGGACCGCCACGCAAAAACCCTAAACCCGCACCCATCCACCAAGACATATTATGGAACTTTTTTAGTAATACTGATTTATAAAATTATAGGATCAACAACTTTTGCAGATCTTTTCAGCACCCGAATTTATTATACTAATATATCTTTATTTTAAATTATCAATGGAGAAAATAAATGATCAAACATATCGTAATGTTCAAATTAGCCGAAAAAACTACCGAGAACATGGAACGTGCAGTCGATTCC
>JBLFWU010000010.1:0-73869 GCA_047610985.1 Nitrospinales bacterium
CACCAAGAGTTTTTTGTTGAGCTCGTCCAATAGCTTCCATTTGGCATCGTAGTCCTTGCACTTCTGCCTGTTCTTTTTACTTCCATCTGGGTAGATGTATGCAACCCCGAAGTTAAATATATGAGGCGTAGAGGAAAGGATATCGATCAGTATTTTCCAAGTTTTCGTTTCTTGGCTCCTGAATCCCATTTGCTTACAATTGTATTCCACAGAAGGTTTGCCAGGAAGCTCCAGAAGGATGCTAGAGTCACTCTCAAGCCTTATTGTAGTTTGGGATACATTTTCTTCCAGCTTGCATAAATCTTCTGATGAAAACTGAGTCTTTTCTTGAGTAAACAAGCTTTCAGAAGTTAGGCTCTGTAAATCCTCAACGGATATAATGCTTTTAAGAATTTCTATATACTCCTGGCTTTTAGATATTAAATTCACCAGGTCATTTCTATCAATACTTGGGTTAGATAAGGTATTCATCTTGTGATTCCCCAATAAAGGTTCAACGTAATAGAGCGGATTTATCCTTACTCTATATTTTTGACTGCTTGGGTGAACTACAGAGATTTGGGTGGAGGGCTTGCTGTGTCTGCTATATGGGAAGAGAAACTATCGAGGAAAGGCGCTATTGCACCTGTATTTTTTAGAAGACTATTGGATGAAGGGCTGCCGGAATGTAGAAAAGTTGGGCCTGTAGGAGGATCAAAACTTCCCTGACTTCTTGCTTGAGTCATGTCGCTTGAGTAGCCCATGCTCCCAGAAAGCCACCTGACAAACTTTTCAAAGGTCTTGAAGACCAACGGTTCCTTTGATGTCTTGCGAATAGGCTTTAATACGGCTTCTTTAACTTCATAGGATACCATTGGGTTCGCTGGAGCAAACACATCGTCCTTATTCGGAAGAGTAACATGGGCTATAACTTGACGAGGCGTGTAATTGAAAGGCAATGAACCTATCGCAGGTTTCTCATTTTCCGTTACAAGGATGGAACCATCAACTTGGATCTTAATGATCAGCTTATTTCCTGGGAAAATCAGGTCAGGATTATCAAGGGCATTTATCTCTGCCAACTTTGTGAAATCCACGTCAAACCGTTCGGCAATCGCCCAGAGGCTTTCGTTTTTTTGAACGGTGTGAACAACATGTTTTGGCGGGGTGTAACCAAGGCTACCAGGGAAACTACTGGCTCTAGGGTAAGCAAAAGCAACTTCAGCGATGAACAATGTCATCACTAAGAAAACCGAAAAGACTATGGTTAAATTTACTTTCATTATTGCTAGGACCTTATTATCATTAAGAACTCACACTACAAAAATACAATTTGTTAAGCAATACGTCAATAAAATATGGTCAAACCCAAATTAATTATTCTTAATGAAACTTTGAGCCGCTGAGAGAGGAGTAGGTCACGATAGAGGAAAAGATGTTACCTATGGGCGCTATGGGAAACCTGCAGAAGCCAAGAGACAACTTGAGGTCATTAAGAAGTTGGTCTATGAGCTAGGCATTAAGTAAACCATTAGAAACCTTTACGAGTGAACTTTATGAACACCAAATCTCTTAACCTTATACTCATATTCTTACTCGCACTCACCTTTCTGTTTTTGTTTAGTGGTTCTGTTTATGGGCAGGAAGAAGTGTAGAAAGAGTATTGGGACAACGGGAAGTTGAAGATTGAAACCCATTACAAGAATGGAAAATAAGATGGACGTGAAACTTGGTGGTATCAGTCTGGTGTGAAGCAGCATGAAATGCCTTGGAAAGATGGGGGAAAGGAAGGACTCAAATCTTTGTGGTTTGAGTCTGGTGAAAAGAATCATGGAGATACTTTATGGATAAGAATGAAGACGTAGAAATTGAATACTGGTGCAATGGTAATAAGCGCAGTGAAGTCCATTACAATTGTAATGGAAAAGAAGAAGGACTGAGAACTGATTGGTATGAATCCGGTGCAAAGAAAAGTGAAGGACATTACAAGAATGGGATAGCAGAAGGATTGAGAACCGATTGGTATGAATCCGGAGTAAAGAAAATGGAATGTCGTAATAAAACTTGGGAAGACCGAGTCGGGAATACTTACACAAACCTACATGGAAAGAAAACCGATTGGTATGAATCCGGAGCAAAGAAAAGTGAATGCAAATACAGTACAGGGAGGATAACAGGAATCGCAAACACATGGTATGAATCAGGACAAATAGAATTTGAAATCCCTTTTAAGATTGGTGCGAGACATGGAGTAGAAATTAAATGGTCTGAGTCAGGTGAAATAGAAAGTGAAGATTATTATGAGAAGGGGAGTCCGAAAGGAAAACTTCCCTTGAATTATACGTCTAAGAAATGACCGACTCACAAACAAAAAAAGCAAAAGAACTAGCAAGAAACTGGAAACCTAAAACGATATAACCAGACTAGATGAAAACCCCACTCGCATTCTTACTCTCACTCACCTTTCTGTTTTTGTTTAGTGGTTCTGTTTATGGTGATGACTTCGATGATGGAATGGATGCATATAAAAGAAAAGACTACAAAACTGCACACAGGTTATATCGTCTTTCTGCAGAACAGGGACATGCAAAAGCACAATCCAACTTGGGTTTGATGTATGCACAAGGAACAGGGGTTCTGCAAGATTATGCATTAGCGCATATGTGGTGGAACATCTCTGGTTCTAATGGGAATAAAAATGCATTAACAAACAGAGACATCGTAGAAAAGAAAATGACCCGACAACAAATAGAAAAAGCACAAGAGATGGCAAGGAACTGGAAACCAAACAAATGAAAACCAAACTGGAAGTTGAGGTTGACCTACGAAAATCACAAGAGGAATTAGTTAAAAAGAAACCAGTAAATAAGTTAGAAACATCTGATTCACTTAACCCAGTAATTAAAAAGATGAAACAAGAGGTTTTAAAGAAAAAACAGAAATTTAAGGTTGAAGAATAAATAAAATCTTTTGAGCTGAAAATATATTATGGAAAAATTTTAATTTTGAAAGATTGGAAACCCAAAATCAAAGAAGAAAAATAATCCATTCCATTTGTTCAATGTATCTTTTTCTGAATATTCTGTGTCAGTTATGAATGTTTTCATTTTAACTATTCTTTTATTAATTCAAAATTCCCACCACTTTTAAATAATCCCATAACACTTTATTTACTTTCTTTGATTTATCTCCTTTTAACTCAAACCACACATCAAATATTTTCTGTCTTTCTCCAAGTGTTGTATCTAACCTGTCATATCGGTTAAATATTTCATACATTTCATTGATTGTTTTTGGATTGTTTTCTCCACTTAAATGAAAGTGATTCATAGGATATAAAAACCAAAACAGATATTTATTCTTTACAAGAGACTCAAATTTAAAAAATCCATTTAATAAAGTTTGCGTATGATACCTATTCATTATTCTTGTAAATTCACTATCTCCCATTAAAAAATCACCTTTAAGTGAATCTGGTAAATTTAATGATTTAACAATCTCATCAAACGTATTGTTATGAATATCTACTTTATCCCAATATAAATTTCCCCAATGTTTCTTATAGGAGCACGATATTCTAAGGGTGATTTTCATAAAACTAACATTGTCATCATCAAATAATTTAATTGTCTGTTCCCAAAACAAATCTATATCCTTGGCAAACTTATCATCAGCATCTTTTATTTTTTCTTTAAACTCTTTTAAATACCTATCCAATGACTCACTCATTTCCAAACTCCAATGACTTTAAAACTTTTTTACCCTATATAAGTATATATATAAATCACCCTAAAAAGTGCAACTTTTGAACACCAAAAACCCACCAGAGATTTTTTAGATTCCACAAGATTGAAAACCCAAAAGTATCCTTCCACCGTATAGAACCGATATATTCACCCCCATACCCTTTCCATATACTGTCCTTTTGACCACCAACCTCTCTATAACTACCCATAAGCATGGTAATATCACCATATGAAACCTAAACTCACATTCTTACTCACACTCACCTTTCTGTTTTTGTTTAGTGGTTCTTCTTTCGTGTTTGCAGGGCCTTCGGAAGAACCATATGATTCTAATAAAACCTTTGAAACAATTTATAATAGAGTTTTAGTTGTTGAAGAAAATAATGTCTTTCAGCAGATGCTCGAACTTACTTTAGATTCTAGTGACAATGCAGGTCTAAAGTTAGAGCAAGCGCATTCTCCTGAAAAGGGAGTGGAAATGATCAATAGCAGTGACCCTTTCTCAGTAATCTACACAACACATGATTTTAAGAATTCTAAAAGTAACGGAATAGAGTTTCTGAAATATTGTAATGTCTACTCATCTACATCATCAAGAATCCTGTTTTCAAAAACCTTATCCAAATTAGAACTTTTTTCGATGGTTCAAGTCGGTGAACTGCATTCTTTCGCGAACAATGATTTAGGGTTCCCAATTGCAGATGATATTTTAAGTGCCATAGATATTGGAATTGAATACTACAAGATCAATTGTTTTGGCGAATTCCTGGATGTCTCTGGTTTCATTGCAGAAGACAAGCTAGAAAGCAATTCTCAAAATTTAGATAAAATTCAAAATAATTTTGAAGGAACAAGTGATTTAGATTTTAAGGATAGAGCCTTCGAGTTAAACAGTTTAATTGCTCTTTCTAAAACCGTCCTGAATAAAATATCTCGCACTATTGCAAGGAGAGTTATTTCAGAAGAAGGTTTTGCAAAGAACGACGTAGGAAAAAAGGCTTTAGAGGTTTCTAATAATACTCGAGATAATATAATTTCTCTTGGAGAAAATCTAATTCGATCAAAACAAGTTTTAGAAAAGAGCCATAAAAGGGTTCACGATACATCAGCATTTACCACTGAAATGGATGAGCGTATAAAGCGACACAAAGATGAGTTGAACGGATGATTATGAAATTGGTGAATTAGTTATGGATGAAACTAGCTACAGAATTCTTGTTGTAGATGACGACCTAGACCATCTTGCGTTGATGGAACAGAGTCTGTTTTTGATGGGGAATGTCACAGTCGATGTTGCAAAAAATCCTGAGGAGGCAATAGACTTAATCGAAGCAAAAGGAACCTCATATCCCGTCATCTGGTCGGATTATAACTTTAATGATTCCAAATTTAACGGATTAGACTTTCTTGAAGAGGTAACCGATTTATCGCCTTTGTCGGCAAGGTTATTGTCTTCGGAAGAAAAGTCTCCTAATGAAATGAATCGATTCGTAGAAAGAGATTTAATTCATTCATTCGTATCAAAACCTATTGATTTTGAATGTTTATACAGTGCTACAAATATCGGAATTGAATATCACAAGATTAACGTATTTGGAGTATTTCTTGATGTTTCTATTGCAATTACAAATTACGATTTTGAATCCATGTTTGGGGCAATGGGGCAAGTTGAAGATATAAAATGCGAAGGTAGAGGTTTAGAGTTAAGCAAATTATCGATTCATAGCGATTCTATCTTGAATAGAATTCCTGCCACGATTTTAAGGACAAATGCCTTAGGTGAGGATGATGGAACTTTAGGGGTTATTAAGTATTTCCTTAAGAGGTCAGATTATTTAACTGAATATCTGGATCAGACACAGTTAAGTATAGATGATTGTTTTGAAAAGGTTCGTAACACGCTCATTGAAACTGATAGAAATGATGAGCTAATTAAACGACTCAAGGGTGAGTTTAAGCCTTAATAGAAATACTAAAGTAGTTTGAATGCATAGAGAAGACCCTAATATGACGTGATGTGTCTACGGTGAGAAGGGAATATAAGTTCTTTTTCATGACAGACTATTTGTTATTTTTGGTTGCTCTTCGGGAAGGGTCACAACAACTTTTGTTCCTTCGCCAGGTATTGCTTTTACAGTGATTTTTTCATGATGGCGGCTTACAATTTTCTGACAGATTATCAGACCTATACCGGACCCTTTTAAAAGATTATATCCATATAACAAATCAAAAGGTTCTAAAATTCCTGTTGGATATTTTGAATTAAATTCAATTCCGTTATCTTTTACTGTGATTTTCCAGGAGCTTGTCGTTCTCTCATATTCTGCTGTTATATTTATTATAGGAGCAACATTATCCTTCTGATGCTGAAGGCCATTGGAAATTAAATTTAGAAATAATATTGAAATTAGATCGGTGGCAATTTCCAGAGAAGGTAGATCGCCTACTATGACCTGGGCATGGGCTTTTTTAATAGGTCTGCTTAATTTCCCCAATACCTGCATGAGTACATCCTTAAGATTGACCTGTTCGGGGGTGGAGGCGATTTTTGCTACCTTGAAATAGTTTAGTAAATCGTCAATATAGTTTTGCATTTGCAAAGATAATTTTTGCATTCGATCAATATATTCAAGATTCACCTCATCTAAATTCGTACTGCGCTCTTTTAGACGTTCTTACGAAAGTAATCAGTTTACGAAGAGGTTCCTGTAAATCCAGGGAAGCGAGAAATGCAAAATCTTCAAGATCTTTGTTGGTTTGCACTAAAACTTCTGTGGTTACTCTAGCCTCGTTTTCTATTATTTTGCGTTCCGTAATATCTGTCAAAATGGATTTATATAATTCTTGAGTCTCGCTGTTGGGTGGCTCGGAAGTTGTTTGCAGTTGCAGATAGCGTCCCTTTGAAATGGGATTGTGCGAACAAATTTCAGTAACCTGTGTGGAGTTTAACTCCAGAGCTTGAAAATAATGTTTTTTGGCTTTTCCCTGATCTTTCGGTGAGATAAAGGTTGTAATATTTTCGCCAATCAATGAATCTCTTTTCACTCCAAACAGATGCGACGCCATTAAATTTGCTTCAATAATATTTCCCTCGTGATCGAGGGTCAAATAGCCGCAGGGAGCGTTTTGATACAAATCGATGTACTTTTCCACCGATTCCTCAAGCAGGGAGTTAGATTTGAGAAGTTCCTCATTTTGCATTTCTAACTCGATCTGATGGATTTGCAGTTCGTGAACTAATGACATAGGATCTTGCAAGGAAAAATCGGATTCTTGTCGGGGTAATGACTTTTTAAGAATTCCCGCCGCTCTCTGGCGCAAACTAGAATTTTTCATGGTCTGCCTTTAAAGGTTATCAACGCTTGAGGTTATAACTTAGTGAATACTCATCATCTGTTAAGCCATTGAGCTGATATGAATATGTGAAACTTTAAAAAGTTTAACCTAGGTCTATTTTTACATCTTCCTTAATTTCGGTATCGATGCTGAAAAACCCCAGGGTTTTTCCGTGTTTATCTATGTTGGGGGCGTATTGGGTCAAAACTTTTCGTATGCCTCCATTCAGAAAGGGTATAGCCGCCTCGAAAACAACTTTATTGCCCTTTAAAGCTAGTTCGATATATTTTTTGACCTTGTTGTAAGCGGGAACCCCCATAACCGTCTTCATGTGTTTTCCATGGACTTCATCTTTTTTCAATCCAAACCACTCTTCATAAGCCAAATTGTTTAAACGGTAAATTTGTTTGGAATCGACATAAGCTACCAGCACCGATAGTGAATCAGTAATAAGCTGAAGTTCTCCCGACTCTTTCAATTGCGATTTCGTCGTTTTAAGCTCATGAATGTTTATAAAGGTGATGACCAATCCATCAATCTTATTGTTTCCGGTTCGATAAGGCAGGATGCGCATGTGATACCAGACATTATCATTAGTTTGCACCTCACATTCCTTGAATTCCAGTGACTTCAGAACATGCCTGCAGTCTTCTGAGAAATTTTTGTATTGAAGTTTGGAGACGATATCGCTGATGGGTCGGCCAATATCCGATGAAATTAAACTAATGATAGTTTGTGTCTCTGGTGTGAATCGCTTTACGTTCAGATCGTTATTAAGGAAGAGCGTGGCAATATTGGTGCTGTTGAGTAGGTTGACCATGTCATCATTAGCTTCGGTAAAATCAGTAATCTTTATCTGCAATTCAGCATTGGTCGTCTGCAATTCTTCGTTGAGCGACTGCATTTCTTCCTTCGAAGTCTCAATTTCCTCATTAGAACTTTGAAGTTCCTCATTGGTGGATTGTAGTTCTTCGTTGGTCGACTTGAGTTCTTCATTGGTTGTTTCGAGTTCCTCAATGGCGCTTTGAAGGTTTTCTCGGGTGTACTGAAGTTCATTTTTCAGTATTTCCATCTTCCGCGAACTCACTTGCTTTGTGCTGCCAGCGGTTTTCTTTTTCGAAGTCGTGGGATCTGCGGGTTTATGAGATTGAAATATCACCAGGAAAAGGCCCTGCAAGGGTTCAGGTTTAGAAATTTTTTGAACCGTGATATCGATCTTAAGAGTTTCGTCACGGTTCTTAATCTCAATATCTTTGGAGGAAACCGGCATATTCTGGTGATAAGCTTTGCTTAGTGCACTCGCCAGTTCAACCTTCAAACCTTCTCGAGCCATGGAGAGGATGTTATGGTCCGGCTCTCCCTCAGCAGGTTCAAGATAGTCACCTGTTCGACCATGAATATAAAACACACCGCCACGATCATCCACCACCACGCTTGCGGGAGCAAAATTACTCAGCAAATGTTTTTCCATCAAAATCTGGATATTGTTGGAGGGGTTATCTTTGGCAGGTTTTAGTTTGGCACTAATATCCCGAAAAGCCCGAGTGTCTGTTTTTGAGTTAATAATGTCAAAGTTTCCAACCTCTTGTAAAAAGGATTGGATGTTGTTTCGTGAATAAATTTTCCATTTTTTATTGATTGGATTGAATAACCGAGCGCTGTTGCCGAGAGACTCTGAATTGCCGAGAAACAGTGTGCCGCTGGAATTTAAAGAATAATGAAACAAAGTCATTAACTTTTTTTGCAGGACCGGTTCAAGATAGATAAGCAGGTTTCTGCAGGAAATGAAATCGAGTTTAGTGAAAGGGGGATCTTGAGTGACATTTTGTGGAGCAAAGATCGCCATTTCCCGAATGCTCGATCTGATTCGATAATGGTCGTCCTCTTTATCGAAATAATTTTTCAAATACTTCGCGGACATATCTGCAGCAATCCCTTTCGGATAAACACCTGCACGAGCGGTATCAATGGCATGAGGATCCAGGTCGGTTCCAAAAATCTGAATACTATTTTTAAAATTCAACTTACTTCCTGCTTCAGAAAGCAGGATGGCGAGAGAATAAACTTCTTCACCGGTAGCACATCCTGGAACCCATATACGTATATTGGAACCAAGTGGCTTTTTTTCTAGCAACTTTGGAAACACCTTTTCTTTTAAATATTTAAAGGCATCTGGATCTCTAAAAAATGCGGTTACGCTGATGAGCAATTCTTTGAAAAGGATGTCCCCTTCCTGCGGATTTTCCTGCAGGTGTTTCAGGTACTCCTTCGGATTGTTGATGTGGTGAACATTCATGCGCCTTTCAATGCGTCGACGCGTGGTGTTGCTCTTGTATTTCGAAAAATCATGCCCGGTACGGTTTCTAAGTTGCAAAAATATTTTTTGCATGATGACATCCACCTGGACGTCTTTATTTTTATCAGGCGTAGTGGTCGAGAGAAAAGGACCTTTTACATATTTAATCAATCGTGCTGGCATTTTGCTTGGGGCAAGGGTGTAGTCTACGAGACCCGTGCTCAATGCATTGCCAGGCATTCCAAAAAACTTTGCGCTGGATTCTCGCTGAACCATTGCCATCCCAGATTCGCCTTTGATCTCACGCAGGCCGAGCGTTCCATCTGTCCCGGTTCCTGAAAGAATGATGCAAATGGCCTTGTCCTTTTGCTCCTGCGCCAGAGAACGAAAAAAAGAATCTATTGGCAAAGACAAACCGCGCGACTCAACAGAATCAGATATATGAAATATGCCATTGAAAAGGGTTGTATTTTTCCCTGGAGGATTCAGGTAGACGCAGTTCTGTTTTACCTTGGTTTGGTCAGTCACCTCACAAACATTCATAGAGGTGCACTTTCTCAACAGCTCGGGCAAAACGGAAGTATGCCCATGGTGTTGGTGCGTAATAACAACAAACGCTATACCGCTTTGAGGATCCATATGCGCAAAAAAATCCTCGAAGGCTTCAAGGCCTCCGGCAGAAGCGCCAATCCCTACAATAGGAAAAGAGGCGGGGCTAAACCCTATAGACTTTTTTATGGTCTTTATTTTAGTGTTGGTTTTTTGGGGGGGGGGAGGTCTTGGTTTTAGTAGTTTTGCTAGAGGTCGCTTTTTTGGTCTTCGTTTCTACTTTTTTGGATTTGGTTTTCTTTTTAATCATGATGATATCCCGCAAACAATGTTTGATGGGGCAAAGCCGAGGTCATCTTACTCTTAAAGGTTAGAATTGTCTTGGTATTAATAACCCCCCCCATATCAGTAGGCAGGGAGAGGGGGAATAACAAGGTAACGTTGAGGCTGGTATTAGAGTGAATATTCTGCTGATATCAAAAAAGCATTTCTACTCATCTTAAAAATCAGCTTTGAGTCGTCAACAGACATGTTTTAACTCTGGCAAAGGCTGTACTCAATAATATCAGCGTAAAGTACGCAATATAATTGCTTTCCTTACTTTTGGTGATTTTTAAATCCACTAAACACCTTTTAAAATCGTAAGTTACTTTGATATTACATTTATTGATTGAAATTGGGGATGTTATTTGAATTTGAACAATATTCGCCCTACGAAGTATCAACTAAAGTCTTCCCTCATTCAAATCTGATCGGACGTATAAGAAAAATTATACGTCTCGAGCAACCGTATACCTTTATTGCCCTCTCGGCCTTTTAGAGAATGACAGAACAGGCAGTTGTTTTTAAAAACTTCCAGTCCCTCTTGAACTTTTGGAGAAGTCCCTTATAACGCTGTCAATAATCGGGGAAAGCCAATGGTTAATAATAGCGAGTCACTCATGTGCATGGCTCGGTCAGAATATTCGAAGGAAGTAAAACGGCTGAATAAAATTGAAGTGGCGTTAGAAGCCGCGCCGGACAAACAAATTTCACTCACTGCTCCAATAAATACTATTTTCCTACATTTTTTGGTTGACTTAAAATTCTAAATCTTGGATATTTTCACACCATAAGGAACTACGTGGGTAAGCACCTTACCCACTGAATAGGAGCGAGAATTCATGACTGATCGACAGGTGCCAAACGCTTGGCTAAATGTACCATCGACCTCTGGATTGCTTGCTGTCGGCAGTTCTCACTCGATTTATTGGAGCTCTTTCGGCCATCCCGATGCGATGCCAGTTATTGCTCTGCACGGCGGTCCTGGTTCCGGCTCAGATTCCCGACACTTAACGTTCTTCGACCCACAAATTCATCGGGTGATCATGTTCGATCAGCGCGGTACCGGGCAATCAACGCCGTCGGCCACTACGATTAAAAACACGCCGCAAGACTTACTAGATGATATCGAAAAACTGCGCTGCTATTTAAGCGTCGAGCGTTGGTTGGTCTTTGGTGTGTCCTGGGGAGCCAGTCTTGCATTGCTCTATAGTCAAAACCACCCACAGGTCAGTACTGGCTTGGTGCTGGCAGGGTTGTCAAATCGCCACGAGCATCAGACCGCGTGGATACTTGAGGAGCGTGCGCGGCTATTGCCCGAACGTCACGAGGAGTTTCTGAAGGCGCTTGCTCCCGGCGAACGAGCTGATCCGATTGTAGCTTATTATCGAAAGAGTTTGTCTTCGGATCGAAAGAACCAACTCGAGGCAACGTACGCCGTTTGGGTGCTGGAAGCTGACTTGGAAGGCCCGGAACTGAAAACGCTGCCGACGATGAGCCTCGATGAGATTGACGCGAGCATGGTCAACCGCGCAATGATTTACCTTCACTACTGGGCGAACAGGACTTTTCTCCCACACGGTCATTTATTGATTAACCCGAGTGCGCTGATTGAACTGCCTGTGGTATTGGTTCACGGTTCGTCGGACTGGATTTGCCCGCTAAGCGGCGCGCAGCGAGTGGCTGATTCGATCGAGGGTGCTCAATTGATCGTTGTGCCGGGCGCAGGGCACTCGCCCTATAGTGCAGACATGGTGGTAGCACTGCGCGAATCTATTGTGGCCTCAAGACAACGAAACTCTCGATTAACGACTACCAATTCGTCGATGCGTTAATACCTGAACTACTCCCCCTATAGTGGTACCCGTTTCAGGTGCGTAATCCGCCCGAACAACTCCATCCCGAATTGTCCGTAAAACCTGTTTAGTTTCGTAAAACACGTCAAGGCAGGAAATGATTTTAACCCACCTGATTGTTTGTAAATTCTGTGTTTGACTATTTACTGTAAAACTCTTTTTTTGCTTCCCGAATGTATTCAGAAACTGATCTTCTAGATTTTGAATATCGTTCTTTATATTCCCTATTAGAAATGCTTTCTACTCCAGTGTGATGGGCATCGGGTGCTAAAATTTTTGTGATTTTTGTGCTATTTACTAGATTGGAAATTGATATTTCGTCATCAGTATTAAGAATTTCAATAACCTTATTTTTGACGAGTTCTTTTAATGGTGAGTCTTTCTTTCCTTTTTTTACGGTAGGGATTGATGAGTTGAGAGAGGGTTTTATTGATTTGAAAATTAAAGAAACTTGTTTAGGAGTTTTTATTTCAAAACGATCAAATTTTTTTTGTGTTTTTGAGTGATTAATCCATGACTTAAATTCGGATGGGGCAAATAGTGCTTGAAGGGTAAATGAAAAAGGTTTGTCTGAATGAGAAAAAGAGTCAGATTTGTTAAGATTGATTAATTCTCCAGTATCTATCGCATTAGTTAAAGCTTTTAGAAAATTTTTTTGTTTTCGTGTTCGTCGATCTTCAAACGCAACTTCGTTAACAAAAAATAACCGTTCGCAATCTTCACCTGACCAGTATAGTTTGGCTAGATACTCTTCGGAGTTAATGGTGGTCGATTGGTAATATTCTTCTTCTTGCTCCAAGGCAAGCTTTTGATTCTCTATTGTTGATTGTAGCTTTTGAGTTTTCTTATTCATTCTATAAAGGGGGCCAGTCGCTTCTTGGCTGTATCTTTTTAAAGAGGGAGTTTATTATCCCGTCCTTTTTCACCTGTTAAAACATTTCTCTTTCTTGGCTCTGAATCGATCAGGATCCTTCACTTCTATCTGGAGCTTGTCTTACGGGTGCTCGTCTCTGAGGTTTCGGTAGTATAGGCACATACTGGTTTAAAATATCCGACTGGAGGATATTAACATTACCGTTGGCGTATTTTTTTGCGTAGTAAAAAAAGTTTGCGGCCTCTTTGGGATATCCCCATTTGTGCAGGCTCAAGGCCCCATTAAAATAGCCTTCTGCGGATGGGGCGATTTTTAAAACCTCTCGGAAATGTTTGTAGGCCTCTTCGTAATTTCCCTGATTGAAGCTTTCGATGCCTTCGGCATGATGTTGACTGGCTTTAGGTTTTAACCCTTCCTGTATCGGTAAAGGCTGTTCCTCGGCGAAGATGGGTGCTGAAATAAAAACCAAACCCAACACAAATATGGGAAAAACCATTTTTCGCATCCGCTTATCCTCTTTATTTTTTCTAGGTTCCCATTTTCCCACCATGAAGCCTGATTCGCACCCTTAAAATACATCTAGGGTCAACGAAGAACTCCAACAGGCCCTGCTGTAAAATCAGTTTAATAGGAATTAGCTTTATTTTGAGCCGCCGGTGAGGTTGCCGGGAATATTGAATAGCTCATTCAAAATAGCTCCCGGTTTTTCGGTCAGCGATTTATGTGGTTGCGGTGTGACGCTGGGGGCGCTCAGTTTGCCATCGACTTTGAAATAGGTTTCGATTATTCCGCCTTTTTTGCCACCTGTTAAAATTTGACCCAGAAGAGGAATGGCTTTAATGGTTTCGTCCAGCATCTGCAACGGCATGACTTTGATCTGTGCGTTTATCGTATCTTTTCCCAGATCGGCATCGCCCAAGACTTGCATATTGATTTGCGAGCTTTTCATTTCAAAATTATCGGTATTGATCAGACCCTTAACAATTTTAAAATCGCCTCCCAAATATTCATAGTTCAAGCCTGCTTTTTTAGCATCCAAGAGAGATGTAGGATTCAAAATAGTCAATATTGTTTCCAGGGCGCCAAGTTCAGGAAGATTTCCGTGAACAAGGTTTAATTTGATATCTCCGGATAATTGCTTTGCGATGTCAGGAAAGCCCTTTCCATTTTCAGGAAGAGAGCCATTGAGTTTCCCCTGCAGGCTCAAAGGCCCCGCCAGTTGTTTGGCGAAGTCTTCGACTTTTAATTTGTCGCCTTTGAATTTTAAACGGTAGGCCCCCGATGGAGGTAAGAAACTACCTGCAAGTTTCAGTTGCCCATTTTCAGGGAAAACTCGACCTTCGGTCAGGTCTATTTGCTTTGGGCTGATTTTAAATTTTGTTTGAACTTTTTTAAACTGCAATCCGGCAGTTGTAAGTTTATCTAGCTCTATCAGGGCGTGGGTAAAATCTTTCGAACTATCTTTAAGAATTAGTTTAGCTGTATCGATGGTATTCTTTTTTTCTCCCGTGCCTAGAACAAGTTTACTTGCTGTAAGTGTCCCTACCGCTTTGATATTTATATATTTTTCAGATAAGGGACCTTTTATTTTAAGCTGGCCTGCGAGTTTTCCCGAAGCAGGAACCCAGTCGCCTTTTTTGATACCTTGAATCCAGGCCAGATCGATATGCTCCAACCCGATATCTGTGTCGACAGTTTTAATACCTGTTTCTTTGAGACCAAGGCTTCCTTTGACTGAAGCATTGCCACCCAATAGTTTTGCCGTGATATCGTGCCGTAATTGATTGTTGTCGAGTGATGCACTGCCTTTAAGTCGACCGAGTTCTGCGTTGACCGTTTTGCCTTTAATATCCAGAGGTAAACTTAGATTTTCTAAATCGAATGCCGTATCGATTTTGAGTCCGCTTGTTAAAAACTTCCCATTGTCTGGAATAGTGCCTTTAAGTTTAATGTCTGCAGAAATAATTCCATAGGCAGGTTTTTCAAGATAATCCAGTGAAGAAAGATCAATCGTTTTTAGTTTGAGGGTGGTGTCGGCAATTATTTCGTTGCCGATTTTTATATTGCCATTTGCGCTCAGGCTGCCTCCCAGTATTTCTGCGTTGATGTCGTGGGTCAATTTATTTTTAATGAGACTGGCTTTGCCATTCAGCTTGGGAATTGCCAACGGAAACATTTTTTGTCCGTTCTGGATAGGTAAGGACAAATTAGAAACATTGAAAGAAGTTTCGATTTCAAGGTTGTCGAGGTTTCCATCTTTCGGAATGGGTCCTTTTAGTTTGACATTTCCTGAAGCGATTCCCTGAGTTGGAATTCCTGTGCCGGGTTTTAGCAGATTGAGTTTGCTAAGATCTAGATTGGAAAATTCGATTTGGTTGTCCAGAACCGGATGCTTTAAATCTTTCACTGCGCCATTGGATTTGAAATTGCCCGCAAAAATATTACCAATGATCTGGTAATTGAGTTGGTCGTTTTGGTAGTCGCCGTTTCCCTCAAGTGAAGGCAGAGAGATTTTTTCAGTTTGGTTGGGTTGAGCCAGTACTAGTTTGTTTAACTTAAAATTCAATTTGCCTTTTAAGCTTTTGGGTAGGGCTTCCCCTGTCTCAGGAATCGGACCTGATATGTTAAATGCTCCCGAAACATTACCCGATTCTGGATGCCAGTTTCCTGACTTCGGCAAAGGGAGTCGGGTAATATCTAGTTCCGTCCAATTTAGGTCTGCTTTAATATTCTTTTGCGTTGTTAAGGGCAGCTCTCCCTTTAAGCCAAACTGGCTTCCTAGTGCGGTGCCTTTTATATCAGGGTGTAAGACTCCTTGAGACCACTTCCCGGTTCCTTCTAGAGGATTAATTTGTAGAGGATTTGCCCCCAGGTTTAAAACCACATTTTTTATGTTGAAATTGAGTTGTCCGCTGGATTGCTGTTTTAAAACTTCGGGTTTTTCAAGAGCGGCAAGAGGTGTCTGGATGCTTAAAGATATATCTTTAATTTGAAGTTCGGCTATTTTAGCCAGAGTCTTTTCGACATCTTTAGAAAAAAAAGCAAGTACGGGTTTAATATCATTCAGATCAAAGGAACTGGTTTCAAGGTCTACAGATAGGTGAGCATTTTCTTCTGTCAGGTTTTCACCTTTTGCTTTTCCTTGTAGAGAAATTTCTCCAGTGTTTATTTTTAGGGAATCTACTACAACCTCCAATCGGTCTGATGATATTTGTTCGAGTTGTAGGCTAAGGTCGACTCGAGCTAATAAACTTTGTTGTTTTCCAGGACGGATCAAGGTTATCTGACCGTCTGATATTTTAAAATTCCGTACCGAGAGTTGAGATTTTTTTAATGCCCGCTGAGCAGATTTAACAGGCGTTGTTGAAGTGGGTTTTGCTTCTGCGGGTTCCTTTTTACTTGTGGCTGGCTTTTTCGCTGGAGAATCGGAAAGGTTTAGCGTGAGCCGCGGACGGTCAAGAGTAGCGCTGCTTATTTTGAACTCGCCGAATAGAAGAGGTGCCCATTCTGCTAGAAGGTGTAAATGATCTACAGCATAGGTTTCTCCTTTTGGAGTAACCACTTTAACGCCGCTGCATTTGAGTCCAAGACCGTGAGCAAACCCAAAACCAATGGAATCTATTTCGATCTTCATCCCGCTTTCAGCAGAAACTTTTGCAATCAATGTGTCTTTGGCTTGATCCAGATCAATAGATGAAAGACCCACGGCAATTATCAGGACAACGGCAAAAAAGCCTATTAACCATCGTTTGAGGCGGGTTTTTCTAACTGTTGCTGAATCAGGAGAACTATTTTGGGTTTCAGACACGTTAGGGCTCAAGTTATCAGTCGTTTTGCCGATTTTTCAATAAGAAGGATTATGCCTTTATTTTAACATACTTAGAGCGACCCTTGAAGGGGATAATCCATAGGGGATTTTGGTTTTTAACGCTGAAATATCTGGATAAGATTTTTGCTTCATTCGCTGTGCTAGAATTGAATTTACACACTTTAACGAAAAGAGTTCATTTATGAAGATTTCGGGAACACTCCGGAATCTCTTGTTGTTGGTAGTTCTTGCTGCTGGAATATCCTGGCTTTGGCAGGAAGGAAAACTCGCTCCGATCGAAAAAACGGTCAAGGCGATGATTTTTGGGAAACCTCCCACAAAACCCAAGGCAGAGGATTTCCAATTCAAACCGGTTACCCGGAAAGATGTTCATCAGAAAGTTTTAGCAACCGGTTCGGTGAGTCTCAAGACAGGTGCAGAGGTGAAGATTGGTGCGCGCATTTCTGGTCAGGTAAAAAGTCTTCAGGTGAAGATTGGTGACTTCATCCGCGCCGGCGAAATGATCGCCATAATCGAGCACGAAGATTTGATTTCGCGAGTAGCCCGGTTCCAGGCAGATCTTGATGCCGAAAGTGCAAGGCTCGATAAAATCCTTGCTGAGGGGCCGTTGCAAATAAATAAGGCGAAAGCCGAACTCGAAGAATTACAGGTACAACTCAAACTGGCAGGGAAAACGCTGGAGAGAAATCTTGAGCTAAGTGAAAAAGGTTTCATCGCTGATACAGTGGTAGACGAAGCGGAGGAGCGCCTGGAAGTTTTAAATGCCAGGATCAATCTTGCCAATGAGGAGTTGAAACTCAAAAAAAGCCAGTTAGAAAATGACAGTCGACTGGCTCAGGCTATGGTTGACCGGGCCAGAGCCAACCTTGATATTGAAGATATTCAACTTACATACGCCACTATCACCGCTCCCATAGATGGTGTTGTCGCCTTCGTGTCTACGCAAGAAGGCGAAACCGTAGTTGCCAGTATGAGTGCACCTACATTTATCACCTTGATCGATCTAAGAAAACTGGAAGTAACCGTTTTTGTCGATGAAACGGACATTGGGAGAATAAAAGTGGGACAAAATGCCTTGTTCACGGTGGATACCTATTCAGAAAAATTTTTCAAGGGAAAGGTCCGCGAAATTCATCCGAAAGCAGTTATCAAGGATAACGTGGTGAACTATGAAGTCATCCTCGATATTGAAAAAAAGAAAATTTTCAAATTGCGTCCAGAGATGACAGCCAATGTGGTAGCGACCACAGGCACGCGAAAGAATGTTTTAACGATACCCAAAGCGGCGGTTAAAAGAGAGGGTAAGAAAACTTATACAGTTATGCAGGTTGACGGTAAATTGGTAGATAGACCTATTGAATTAGGTTGGCGGGATGACAAAGTTATCGAAGTCGTTTCTGGTCTTGCTGATGGTGATCAAGTCGGCATCCCGAACAAACCAATTACGAAAAAGAGAAGAGGGAGAAGGCCCCGGTGAGTCTCCTTGAAATGAATTCGATTTGCAAAAGTTACCGCAATATTGGCTTTGAGACCCAAGTTTTAAAAAATATCACGCTTCATATCAATGAGGGTGACTATGTAAGTATCATTGGTCCTTCCGGTGCAGGCAAGAGCACACTCATGGCTATTGCCGGTTGCCTGTCGCAACCAACAAGCGGTGAGTACCTTCTCGATGGCGAAGAGGTGGGCAAGCTGAGCGACCGAAAACTTTCGCGCGTCCGAAACGAAAAAATTGGATTTGTGTTCCAGGCTTTTCACTTGCTGTCGGGAGTGACCGCATTGGACAATGTCATTCTTCCCCTCGTATATTCGAGGAACCCCCCATCGGATATAAAAGAACGCGCCCGCGAAGTTCTCGCCAAGGTAGGATTGGAGCATCGACTGAACCACACGCCTGGACAGCTCTCAGGAGGCGAACAGCAACGAGTAACCATTGCCCGGTCTCTGATTAATAACCCACCCATCATTTTTGCGGATGAACCCACGGGAAACCTTGATTCCAAAAATGGAATCGAAACGATGAAGACTTTCGACAAGCTGGTGAAGGAAGGAAAAACCATAGTTCTTATCACCCATGACTCGGAAGTGGCCGAACATGCCGATCGTATTATTTCTATCCTCGATGGAGAGATAGCTTCTGATACAAAACGGAAACCTTCCAGTTTACCGGGAAACCTCTAATGAGGATCTTTAAGAATTTTAGGCAAGCTATAAGAGGGCTCAGGCTCAATCGTGGCAATACATTTTTGATGACGATTGGGGTTATGATCGGAATCGCATCTCTCACCGTTATTGTCTCTATAGGTTTTGGAATTAAAGTAAAAGTTTTAGATCGGATTGCGAACCTTGGGTTTGGGCCGGAATCTTTTTCTGTTATGGCTGGTGCCGGTAAAATGTTTTTTAGTCGATCTAAAAATACCACCAGTATGTCGCTACAGGATGCGGAAGATCTCCTTGCACTACCCACAGTGCGACTTGTCGTTCCACGGCAGAGAAAGCGCATGCAGATCATTAATAAAAAAGAATTTACCAATACCCGCGTTTATGGGGTAACCCCCGACTGGCAGCGCGCACGGGGGTGGCATGTCGCTGATGGAGTATTTTTATCGGATGCGGATTTGGATCGTAAAAGAAAGGTTGTGGTGCTCGGCGCAACGCCTGTACGAAAATTATTTAAAAATGCAGACCCCATCGGAAAAATGGTGCGGTTGCAAAATAATTTTTATGAAGTGATAGGTTTGTTGCAGGAAAAAGGTTTGACGGAAAGTGGTTATGATCCCGATGATCGAGCTTTGATTCCTCTTACTACTTCAATGGCTCGTTTGACGCGCGAAACCCATTTGCACAGCATCAAGGTTGTGACGCTGGATGCATCTCAGGTTCCTGAAACGATGGAAGCGGTGAAGCATGTTTTACGGCGTAACCATAGTCTTTCGATTCTCTCTGAAGATGATTTTCGATTTGTAACGCCTGAGGGAATTATGGAGTGGGTGACGGAGTCGGCACAGGCGATGAACCGAATGTTGATCCTGATATCCACTGTTTCGCTTTTGGTAGGGGGAGTTGTGATTATGAACATCTTGTTGGTTTCCATCCGCGAACGGGTACGTGAAATTGGAATTCGCCGTTGTTTTGGCGCAAGGAAATCCGATATCACTTTGCAGTTTTTATTCGAGTCGGTTCTAGTTTCATTACTTGGAGGGATTCTGGGTATAGGGTTGGGATTGAGTATCTCTTTTGGGTTACAACGGTTCGACATTATACCTACCCAAGTTACCTGGGAACCTTTTGTGCTTTCGTTTGTATTCTGTACATTAATTGGTTTGGTTTTTGGAATTCATCCTGCACGTAAAGCCGCTTTGATGAGTCCTGAAGAAGCAATTCGTTCCTGAGTATTGTCATGAACCTCTTTTCTTCATTTGCAATTGCCGTCACCGCACTCCTTGCACATAAAACTCGAACGTTTTTGGCCTCATTGGGAATGTTGATTGGTATCGCTTCTGTCATTGTTATGGTGGCTATCGGTAAAGGCTCACAGCAGGAGGTGATGGACGTTATAGCGGGGATGGGTGAGAATATGGTTACTATCACCGCTGGAGAAATGAAGCGCCGTGGCGGTAGACTGCGGCTGTCAGGGAACGTCACTACTCTTTCGCCGCGTGATGCCGAACGAATTGCAAATGAAATTGAAGAAGTAGAATTGGTAGCACCTTTTGAAGAAAAACGCATGAACGCGAAGTTTGGTAGCAACGCCGCCGAAACTACTATCATGGGTTCGACGCTCGATTTCCCATTGATACGAGGGTATCGAATAGAAAAAGGAGAGATGTTCTCTGAAAGGGATTTAAAAACGGCAAGTCGTGTTGCGATAATCGGAAAAACGGCTATTAAAAATCTATTTGGTGAGGAAGACCCGATTGGCCAAGTGGTTAAAGTTCATTTCATCCCTTTTAAAATTATTGGAGTGTTTGAGGCAAAAGGTGTTGATACAAACGGATTAGATCAGGATGATTTAATCTTTATTCCCTTACCAACTTTGATGCGGCGTATTGTCAATCAGACCCACGTCAGCCGCATATTCGTGAAGATTTCCAGTCGGGACAATATCTTAAGAGCATCTGAAAAAATTAGTGAGCTGCTTCGTGAGAGTCACAAGTTAAATGATGAAAGGGAGGATGATTTTTCCTTGGTCAGTCAGCTGGATTTGGAAGATATGAAACGCGAGACATCGGAGCTATTTACGAAGCTGATTGTTGGAGTGGCAGCCATTTCTCTTCTCGTCGGTGGGATAGGAATACTGGCTGTTATGTTGATTTCTGTTAAGGAGAGAACAAAGGAAATAGGAATAAGGAGAGCTGTAGGCGCAACCCGAAGTGATATTATCCGTCAGTTTTTATATGAGTCTCTCATAATAGGATTTTTGGGAGGTGGTATCGGCATCTCTCTCGGTGTCGGTTTAACCTTAGGCTTGACTCATTGGGGCGACTGGACCTTGTTGCTAGATCAAGATTCTATTTGGACAGCAAGCTGGGTTTGCGCGCTGATCGGTGTTATCTTCGGCGTTTTCCCCGCGATCAAAGCCTCCAAACTCGACCCCATGGAAGCTTTAACGATAGAGTAATCAGACCACCGCTATTCGAAAAGCAATCCCCTCAGTTCCATCAAACAAAACGTATTCGATTGTTTGAGTTGTCAGGGGGAGGCGGTTAGTAGGTAAAACAAAAAAGGGGCTCGCCCCCTTGACAGTGGACGAACCCCTTTGAAAAAAACTATTTCCAGAAGCGCAATGGCAATCGTTCGCTCATAAACGCACCGGCCTACTACCAGCGGAGGTATCCGCTAGAACATGATGCCGCCGTGGTTGGCAGCGATCATACCGATCAGCATGGGGATGGAGAGCCATGCGTTGGTACGGCTGGCAAGAAACGCATTTCTTTTTGCTTTGGCTAGAGCATCACCTTCGAGTTCGCCGGCAATGATTTTTTTCTGGTTCGGCCAGATGATGAACCAGACGTTACCCGCCATAATGATGCCGAGCAACATACCGATCATGATTTCACCACTGGGGATTCCCTGTACTACTCCACGCCCGGCCATGTAATAGGCGATTCCGGTGATAACCGTCCACAATGCGGCATGACGGAAAAGGAATAGAGCTTTTGGCAGAATGATTTGCGTATAAGGTTTTGCCGCGCCTGCGTCAACCATTTTAGGCATGGACTGCACTTGAACCAGATTGAAGAAATATAACAAGCCTATCCACAAAATTCCGACGATCACATGAAAAAATTCATATACCCACATTTGGTTTTCCTCTCAATACATTGGTTTATATTTCTCGGGTCACAACTATCCGGTTCCCCATTAGGGAGTATTTTTATTGGATGGGAAAATAGAGAATAAAGATTCAACTATTTCTACACTTATGCGGAATTCTAGCAGAAAAACATCAAAAACTCCATCGGGCCACGCCCGATAGTAATAGATCGGGGCAATTCTTGCATGACTATTGCCACCAAGCTTCTGGAGTTAGTTTTTTGTTATAAATTGTAAATACCCATTGGGCTACATCTCCTAGTCCATATATTGCAGAAGAATGAGAGTCCAGCGTCACGCTGGCTATTAGTTGCGAAAAAGGAAGAATAGAGCCGAAAATAGCGAAAGGGCAATAAGGAAAGGGATTAATTCATTCTTTTTTATGACATGGGTTTCGGACTGGATATCGGGAGCCTCGCTGCTCAAAGCATTGATCCTTTTATGGAGTTGGCGGTTTTTTTCTTGCAGGTTTTCCTTTTGTTCTTTTAGCTTTTCGATTTCGTCTTTCAACCGCAGGCGATCAACTTTGAGTGATTTCGACTTTTCAATTTCTCGCTGCAGGGTTTCTTCGGGGCCGAGTGTTAGGCCATTGTCCTCCAACGGTTCTTCCCATCTTTTATCATCATCGTTCATGATTCAATAATAAGTGTTTATGGGGAATGGGGGAAGGAAGAAATTTCAATCACTAGCTTTAACATCGGAAAAAACGTTACTGGCTTCGGTCAAACGGGCCAGATGTTCCTGACTTAATTCCAGGTCACCGGCCGGGGCAAACTCTTCTACCTGTTCGGATTTTCGGGAGCCAACAATGGCTGTGAAAATATTTTCTTGTTTGAGAACCCAGGCAACAGCAACCTCGATAGGATTACAGCCCAACTCGTTGGCTATGATGCGAACGGTTTCCCAAACTTCTTTTGCTTTTGCAAAGGTAGAAGGTTGGAAAAGGTGGTGCATTTTTCGTGTTGGCATTTCAAGATCTTCTTCCTTCATGGGGCGGGCTAGAAGCCCTTGTGCAGTAGGCGAAAAGGCCATGTACGGCATGTCGCTTTTCTTGCAAAGGGATAATGTTTCTCCTTCATAATCACGATCTAACAAGCTGTACGGAACTTCGTTGAGGGAGAATTCTTTGGTGGTGTTACCAAGTAGTTTGATGTCACCTGCTTTAAAATTCGAAAGGCCGATGGTAGATGCTTTGCCGCTTTGCTTGAGAGCTAGCATATGTTCGGCGAGGAGGTTACTTTTTTCAGGACTGTTAAAATAATTTCCCGGCCAGTGTATCAGGTAGAGATCAACATAATTTCTACCTAAAGCTTTAAGGGAATCGTCGAGGGCTTTCTGATAGTCTTTGAGTGTTTGATCAGCTTCGGGCCAGATTTTTGAAATGATGATTGCCGAATCTTTTTTCGACCCTAATGCTTTACCGAGACGGCGTTCTGATTCTCCATCTCCGTAACCTTCGGCGGTATCGAATGCGGTGATTCCCTGATCAAGCGCTACACGCACCACATTTTCTGCCTCTTTTTTCGTGCAAATATCTCCCCACCCACCGCTGGGTGCAATTTGCCAACAGCCCAAGGTGATTCGGCTCCAGTCTTTTTCGATGCCTTTAATGCGACTGTACTTCATTTTTTATTCCTTACCACCTGAAATAGGTGAAATGGGTTTGGCTGGTGCCAGGTGATTTGTAGTGAAAAGAATCGTCTTTATCCAGTTTTAAGATTACATTTCGAAACCGCCAAAGTTTCCAGCCGATAGCAAGAACAGATGTACCCGCTAACAGAATCATTGCTGCAATGATGTAAGCGATCAATACCGGATAGGTAAAAATTATAATCGCGAGAAGAAATAGTAAGCCGCCTAGAAGAACGGTCGCCCAGGTGAGGGTGCGGTGGCCTCTTGCAAAAATATTGTCAGGAAAATTACTGTTGTAATACATGGTTCACCTCCTGTTCCTTATAGATATATAAAATCCCTCTCTCCCTTTGTCAACCTTTACAAGGAAGTAAATTGCTCAGAGCTCTATAGGTAAATGAATGGCTAAAAATTTTTTAGAAATTGGCTTCTTTCAGATATTAATTTTCTTTTTTTCGCTTTTTGGATATTGTTTTGCCAGAGGAAATATTACGCAGGATTTTTTTAAAATCTTTTTTTTGCTGAGCAAGGGGGCGCATCCAGTTAGTAACACGTGGACTGGGGTGATATAGGGGGAAGAGGATGAAGTTCGGCGTGGTGAGGGGTTGGGCAACATTTTCTTTGAGTTGATACCGGGTTTCTAAAATGAGGTTGAGTGCCTGTAGGCCAACGGAACCGAGTGTCACAACTATCTGCGGATTAATAAGGTTGAGAGTTTCTTTTAAAAATGGTGAGCAGTTTTTAATTTCACTCGCTTTCGGTCGTCGGTTATTTCCATTTTCGAGGGGGTTGCATAACGCGGCATTGGTGATAAACACTTCAGCTCGGGTCAGGCCAATATGCTTCAGAAGTATTTCGAAATTATCTCCTGACTTGTCGCCATGAAATGGGATTCCGGTACGGCCTGCTCCAAAACGGCCAGGGGCTTCTGCCACGAAAATGATTTTTGCATTTAAGTTGCCATTGGCGGAGCTTAATATTGCGGGTTGGTCAGCCAGAGCAGGGCAAAGACGGCATCCTGCTGCTTGTTTTTCTAGTCGCTTAAATTTTTTACGCGCTTGTTCAGGGGTTATCGGTGCCATCGCTAGATTCTTCTTCATCGTCCTCTTCATCAACAACGCGGCAAACGACGAGAAAGCCGATGATCAAAACAACACTGGCAACAAGTGTGAACAGGATGTCCATTAGAAGGGTTTGATGGTGGCGAGATAAATCATGAAGGCACCTACGATGAAAATAGCGATATGAACCATCATTGCGTATTTTTTTGGAAGAACAGCTTCTTTAATCTGTTTTCCATTTTGAACACCTAACGCAATGAGAATCATCAGGAGCCCTATTTTCCAATGAAGCCATTTCCCTTCTGAGAAGGCCCCGGTTTTGACGGCGAGAACGACACCGGATATCAGAGTGACACCGAGTATTGGGTAATAAATGAATTTGTGTATTCGAGACTGGGTTTTTTCGAGTCCTTTTGCTTCTTCAGCTGATTTCAGGCGCAATCGAAAAACTACAGTGAGAGATTGTAGGAACAAGGTACCGATGACCAGGCACATTGAAATCATATGAAGAGTAAGGAAAAAATTTTTCATTTTTAGGTTTGTTTCTTAAGAGTTTTTAGATTCGACGATTTCAGCATCCGAAAACCAGTAAATCCGGCTGGATACAATTAATGCCATGCCTATACCGCAATAAATAGCGGCTATCACTATATAACCACCAAGATATTCGTTATAAGACCGAAGCAGTATTCCGAGTCCCATCATCATTGGGATCAAAAAATAAAAAGGTTTGGAAAATATATCGAACAGACTTACGGGGTCTTCCAGGTTGTGAATGCGGGTTTTATTTCGGCGGGCCGTTTTGCTTAGAACAAATTTTCCTTTAACCAGACCGATCAAGCCTGCTACGATTCCGGAGATAGTGATTGCTATTTCTGTGGCATGTTGTTCCATTTCTGCGAGTTGGTATAAACCGAATCCACGGACAACAAGAAAAAGGCCTATGATGCACCAGAGCCCTCCTGCGATTGTAATGAGACGTTTTTTATTCAAGCTCAACTCCCATGTAAGTTTAGGATAAGATGGCGTTAAAGGTCAAAAGGTTCATTTTATGGACCCAAGCTGCTCTATTTCAGCATCTCTCCCCGAACCAAACGAACGGTCATGCGGCCGCTTTTGCTTTTATATAAGGGGCGAAATTCTTTATTTTTAAAATCAAACAAAGTGCCTTCTTGACCAGATTCCCCTTTTAGCCATACTGTAGCCTGCCCACCGGAAGGAAAAATCGGAAATAAATGAGTCTCTTTTCCATATTTATCCTGATTGGATACTTCTTCATCGTAGATAGTTACGATTTCCTCGTGGCTAGGCATTCTCCAGTCCTGTAAGCTACAGAACTTTAAACCATTAAAGTAGTGAACCAGATCCAACGCTTCATCCCATGTGAACCATTTTTCTTGCGTTTGCCAACCGTCTTCTTTCATCCACATCAATTGGGTTTTGGAATCGGTTATTGAGCCATCCTGATTATCAATGAATCTTTCTTTTACAGACATAGTAGCCTAGGTGGTTTGAATGTTAGGAGAAACGTTGTCCAATGGAATTTTAGCCAACCTTTGATGCAAGCTTTGTAGGTCGAATTCTGGGGGGCTTTTAAATTCCTTAAGAATATTATCAAATGAAGTTTTAAGAATAAAATTGGACCACGCAATCAAAGGAGTTGTGAATAAGATTCTTTTTACCTGACTTCGTGTGATTTTAACAGGAGCGTTCGAGCTTAACAAGGCCGGGTTGTTATGAAGTGCTGCAACAGTTTTCATGGCCATCCACAAAGGCCAAATGCAAAACAGGCGCAAGGCCAGCTCGGTTCTCGGTATGGCGAGGGTGAATTTTAGCGCATCGTGTAAATGCCCATTGGTTTTGAAAAGCAGTTTTTCGAGTATTTGGAGATTCTTCTCAACCGATTTCCCGGAATGAAACTCATCAACAGTAAGTCCATTCGCGGTGATCAAACTTTGCGGAATATAAGACCATCCTCGTTCACGGTCTGCCATTACGTCTTTTGAGATATTTGTCATTTGCAGTCCGAGGCCAAAAGAAACAGCATTTTCTTTCATTATCCTTCGAGCCGATTCAGGGAGCGTGGTCAGCTTCTGAAGGAAGAGATCGCACAACATTTCGCCTACGACTCCGGCTACAAAGTAACAATACTCTTCCAAGTCTTCTTCATTTTCCAGCGGTGTGATTTCTCCAAACTGAAAACGGCTTTGGAAATGGGCCATTCCTTTTGCCATTTTTGAGACCGCAGGAATGATCTGATCCTGGTAATTACTTCTCAAAGAATCGAAAACGTCAAACACGCGTTTGATGTTTCTTAGCAGATCCAAATCGTTTGTACTGCCATCAACGGTGGCACAATCATCTAGCCATGTGTCAATATGGTCGAGACGGTATTCCCGATTTTCTATCAAACGTGAAAACTCCAGGAGCAATTTTATTTTAATTTTGGGGTCCAGTTCCGCTGCATCCTCAACGGTGTCAACGGTTCGACAGAACAGGTATGCGATTAATACGCTACGATGCAGTTCACCTTGCAAGGTCTTGATGTTCAGGGCAAAGGTTCTGCTAACTTTGGGAAGAGTTTGCTGGCAGTATGTCCAATCGTCCATATTACCTAGAGCTCGTTTCTGCACTTATAGGAATTTGGGAAATAGAATATTGGGTAGGCCTGCCTGCTTGCGGGTCGGGCATTTAATATTGAAGTTTCTTAAGAGGTGAGTGAAACCTGGCCTTTGACTTCTTCGGCAATTTCCAGAATTTTTGTGTGAACTTCATTGATGACATTTTCGGGGGTACTTGTGCCAGCCGTTATCCCTACATGTTGTTTGCTTACGAACCAGCTCTTATCCAACTGATCAAATGATTCTATGTGATGGGCCTCTATTCCTTTTTCAGCACAAACATGTACCAGCTTTTTGGTGTTGGATGAGTTGAAACCTCCGATGACAATCATAAGGTCTACCTGATCTGCCAATTCATGCACCGCTACCTGTCGATCGTGGGTGGGTTGGCAGATGGTATTTACAAATGATACCTCATCCACATAATCAAGAGCGCGAACTTTCTCAAGCAAAGCTTCTACTTTATCTCTTTGCTGTGTAGTTTGGGTGACGATTCCCAGTTTGCGATTTCCAGACTTTTCAATTTTAGAGAAGTCTTCTTCACAGTTGATTACCAGATAGTCATCTAGGTCGCCAACGATGCCTTTAACTTCCACATGGTCTTTTTGTCCGATCACCACAGGAAAATAACCTTTAGAGACCAACGATTTTATCGTTTGGTGCACCCTCATCACCAAGGGGCAACTAGCGTCATAAACAATGAATCCTGCATCTTGAAGTCGTTTTTTTGTTTTTTCAGCCGCACCATGGGCTGTGATCATTACTTTTTTAGTTTTAATTTTGTCTATATCTTCAATTCCGGGTACTAGGGATACGCCGTTTTGTTTTAAGGAATCACTGACTTGAGGGTTGTGAACCAGTTGTCCAACAATAGTTAATTCATTGTTGAATTCGGGGGACATGGCGAGATTGATGGCGTCCTGAACTCCGAAACAGGTACCCATTGCACTGGCGAGTGAGACTTTCATTTATATTTTTCCTTTAAGATAATGCTATCTGAAAAAATTATTCAATAATAAATCATAACAAACTGTTGCGAGGTTTTAAATAAAAAATACCTTCAGCTATTTTACAAGGAGGTTTTTTATAAACTGCCAACTGGTTTGGCGGCCTATATCAGCAATGGATTCCGTCAAGGGTATGTTTTTTGGGCATACCTCAACGCAAACCTGCGCATTGCCACAATCGGTGATTCCACCTTCACCCATTACCGCATCGAGTCGCTCTTCTTTATTCATACTCCCCGCTGGATGCAGATTGAAAAGCCTGACTTGATTGAAAGTTGAAGCTCCCATGAACGAATTGGTCAGGCTGAACTGCGGACAGGCCTCTAGGCAACAGCCGCAAGTCATGCATTCGGACATGACATAACGTTTGGCGCGATCGGAGTCCGGCATTATAGCTCCCTCGCCGATATCATGAGACCCATCGATATCAATCCATGCTTTGACCTTTTTAAGATTTTCAAACATTCGGCTACGGTTGACTTGCAAATCACGTACAACCGGAAACTTTGACATGGGTTCCAAGGAAATGGGTTGTTCAAGGTTGTCTACAAGTGCGGTGCAAGCCTGTCGAACTTTTCCATTGATGACCATGGTGCAGGAACCACAAACCTCTTCAAGGCAATTGCAATCCCAGGTGACCGGGGCAACCGTTTTGCCTGCTTTGGTGGTCGGGTTTCTCTGGATTTCCATAAGACAGGAAATGATGTTTGCAAACGGTTTGTATGGCACTTGAAAATTCTGCCAGTAAGTTGGCGAACCCGGTTTGTCCTGTCGTTTGACCTTAATGGTGATTTCTTTATCTGTCATGGTTTTATGAATGACTTCGCCGCTAGCGGCAAGGTCACGCCTTTTTTTGGGTGACGACCTTTACTTGTGGCAGTTCGCTGCCTCAATCATATTTTCTCGGTCGTGGTGTTATTAATGAAGTGTCTACTTCATCATAAGTAATGTCCGGTTGATTGTCTTTGAACTGTGCCACTGTAGTTTTTAACCATTTAATATTATTCTCTTCGAAACGTTTCATATAGTCCAAGTGACCTGCTGGAAACTTGTCTTCAGAAATATCTCCATACTGTTTTTGTTCGAGGTATTCAATATATTCGTGCGGATCAAAGTCCTTCGGCTGCTTCAAATCGAAATCGGGTTTGTAATGGCTGCCGCGAAACTCGTCACGCAGTAAAGCGCCTTTGGTAATGATTTTGGACAGATGGATCATGCAGAATAGTTGGTTGATGAAACTCGGAGAAGGGTTCGCCCAGTCACTCGTATCCACACATTTTACATCTTTGAAACGTGTCTCAATATCATTGATTTCATCGGTCGCTTTTTCAAGAGATTTGTTATCGCGCACGATGAGCACATTGGCTAGCATGACTTCCCCCAACTCCTGATGCAATCGGTAGGGATTTTCACTACCGTTCATTTTCTTGATTTCTTTGAAGCGACTTTTCCAGTGATTGCGCGCATCATCGAACACGGTGGAGGGGATATCGTCGACTGATTTTTCCAGTGAGTCGGTATAATTCATAATCCCTCGTGCCATCATCAGTCCTGTATAGATACAGCTCAGTAGTGAATTAGCTCCCAGCCTGTTAGCACCGTGATACTGATAGTCTGCTTCACCCGCTGCAAACAGCCCTGTGATAGAAGTCATCTGGTTGCGAGGTGAGCCGTGATCGATCAAACCATTTTGGTCTGGGCCATAATCGGTCCACAGTCCTCCCATGGAGTAATGCACCGCCGGGAAAATTTTCATCGGATGGTCACGAGGATCGACACCGGTGAACTTGGTGTAGATATCCATGATTCCGCCGAGCCGGTTGTCAAGAAACTCTCTCGATTTATGAGTCAGATCTAGGTAGACCATTGGATCGCCATCGACACCCATATTCTGGTTGTAAACGATGTCATAAATTTCTCGGCTTGCAACATCTCTGGGAACCAGATTTTTAAACAGGGGATATTTTTCTTCCAGAAAATAAAATCGTTCGTTTTCGGGGATTTTTTTCGGATCGCGTCTGTCGTCAGCCTTTCGTGGCACCCAAATTCTTCCACCTTCGCCACGAGCCGATTCACTCATCAACCTTAGTTTGTCTTGTCCGGGAATAGCGGTCGGATGAATCTGGATAAATTCTCCATTGGCATATTTGGCTCCCTGTAAATAGGCGGTGGTAGCCGCCGCCCCGGTATTGACCACCGAGTTGGTGGAGCGTCCATAAACCTGACCGGGCCCGCCAGTAGCAAGAACTACTGCATCGGCTGGCAGGGTATAGATTTCATCTGTTTTTAAGTCATGAATCACGGCTCCTCGACAAATGCCATCCGAGTCGAGCACCGCACCCAAGTACTCGTGCCATTCTAAGGCTGTTGCGTTTCCGTCATGGATGTTGCGCCGCACTTGTTCATCGAGAGCGTAAACCAATTGTTGTCCGGTGGTAGCTCCTGCAAAAGCGGTGCGGTTGTATAGCGTGCCACCGAACCGACGGAAATCGAGATGCCCTTCACCAGTGCGGTTGAAGGCTACGCCCATGCGGTCCATCAAGTGAATTATGGCAGGTGCTTGATAGCACATATCGCGAACCAAAGGTTGATGCGCTAGAAAGTCGCCCCCTTTGATTGTGTCGTAAAAATGTTTTTCTGGAGAATCGCCTTCATTTTTCGCATCGATGGCAGCATTGATCCCACCCTGTGCGCAAACGGAGTGTGATCGTTTTAAAGATTGATACGATACAATGGTGACTTCTCCATTGCGCTCGCAAAACTTCATGGCCAAGGCTAGCCCAGCAAGTCCGCCGCCTATGATTACAATTTTTTTCTTGCGGTTCATCATAATATTAACCCGTTGCTTCTACGGAAATTGGATTCATGTTGAATTCGAGAACCGTTGCAAGACCTAGAAATGTTAATCCTAGTCCCATAGCGGCGAATACGATCGCACCGTTCCGTTGCGCATTTTTCCCAATCAGGATTCCCCAAGAGACACAAAACCCCCAAACTCCGTTGCTGAAATGAAAAGTCGCGGAGACAATGCCTATGGTGTAAACCACAATTCCCTGCCAAGTCTGGAATTCTCCGTTGAGAATATCTATTAAAAAGGGCGCGGCTTCAAAAAGGTGTTTGCCTTCCCATAACTTGGCACCGACCGTCGTTCCCATATGATAAATCAAGAATAAAAATGTGATCGCTCCCGTTAAACGTTGCATTGTGTAAAGCCAGTTGCGCTGATATCGGTAGCGGAACATGTTGGTTTTTCCAACATGAATAATATAAAAGCCCATTAGCGAGTGAAATAGCAACGGAATATAAATGAAGCCAATTTCGATCAGTATCAGGAAAGGCAAATTGTTTAGAGCATCGATGGCTAACTGAAAAGGCCAGACTCCAACCGTTCGCAAGGAATTAATAGATAAATGTATAACGAGAAATGCTCCGACTGGGACAATCCCCGTAAGGGAGTGGAGCTTTAAAAGAATGTAGTGGATTTCGTCTTTAGCCGGTTTTGTCATAGAAGATGGTGTCGAATGATGTTAGCTATAGAATAAACAGGAAAATCCAGACACGAGTGCTATTCTTGCGTAAATTCAAAGATCCTACAAGGATAATATATGAAAAAAGGCCTTTTATGGGAGTTATTTAGGGGGAGTAATTATTAGAAATCCGATTCCAGCAACGGACGTTGCTTGAAGTCAGGATTGATGGGTTTGTCCTGTGTACTGATTCTCAAATGAGTAGGATCTTTTACAAACAGATCAACAAAACCGCATCTGCCACATACACTAGGCTGTAACGGAACGTTTTTTTCTATACCGTGATCCTGCCTGACAACAACCACCAGATCCAGTGTTTTACTGTTCCTGAGGCCGATGTCGCCTTTAAGAATACTTTTTTCCCCGCATTTGCTGCAGGTATCCCGGGTGTCGGTCATGCCGGGTCTCCTTTGCTTTGTTGGACTGCTAAATTTTTTCTTGAACTGTTAAAATCTATTGTAGCACAACAAAGTAATTTAGCCCATGGTCGCTTCAAATGCGCTTTCTGGAACATGCAGACGACTGATCAAAGCTTCAGCTTCGTGCATCAATTCCATCTCCTCATTGACCCTTTCGCGCAATTCCTTGCCTGCATGAAAACTCGGTTTGCGTCGAACTGGCAAATGAATCACCTCTCCCGTCAATGGCTTTTTCGCTACACGGGCTTTGTATTCATTGATTTTAAAAGATCCAAATCCTTGCACCACTACACGCCCGTCCTTAGCAAGGGTATCCATAATAGAATCCAGAAAAGCGGTAAGATAGGTATCTGCGTCTTTTTTCGTAACTTTCATTCTGAATGCAAGCTTGTCTACCAATTGTACTCGTGTCATGATCCCCCCACTAAGTAAGTTTTTAAAGAGTATTGCAATTGGGTTAAAGCAAAAATCGGGCCAAATTTTTTTATTTCTTTTAATCTTAACCTTTTCAGATATTTAGTTGAAAACGCGCAAAACTTCTGAGTGACGAGGAAGTATAATAAATCGTAAAAGTGTTAACTTATGTGCACAGTATAAAGGTCGGTTAACCAAAGGATTTCAGCTATTTTATTGGGAGCTGTTCTGCATAAATGTATGGGATTTAAAAATGAAATATAACAAGATTCTGGTTTATTTAACGCATCCGCATGTGGATGCCTGGAACTTCAAGCCCGAGCATAAGGCTCTGCTGCAGTCTCGTCTTCCAGGGACTGAAATACAGTTGTGCGCAAATGCAAAGGAGTTTAAAGATAAGCTGCCTGAAGCAGATGCCGTGATAGTTTGGGTTTTTAAGGAAGAGTGGCTGCAAAATGCACCAAAACTAAAACTCATTGCCACGCCAGCAGCCGGTAATGAATGGATTTCCTGGCCACCACCTGCGAATTTAAAAATTTCGTTTGGCGGATTTCATGGGCCGATGATGGCGGAAAGCGTTATTGGCGCGATGCTGCATTTCCTGAAAGCGTTTCCATTATCTATGAAGATGCAGGGGAAGAAAAAATGGGCGCGGATAAAAATTTCAAAAAAGCAGCAATCTCTTTATAAGTCTCGGGTTACTATTCTAGGCTTTGGTAAAATTGGCATTAGCTTGGGCAGATTATTAAAACCCTTCGGTTGCAAAATAACAGGAATCAAACGCACGGCAATATCTGCGCCGGATTATTTTGATGAAGAAGATGAGATTTTGACTCACGATAAATGGGAGTCAGCATTGCCCGAAACCGATCATTTAATTTGTGCACTGCCGGGTGGGCCGGAGACCTATGAAATCCTACAGTCCATACATTTCAAAAATATGCCGAAGACCCCATTTTTTTATAATGTGGGACGTGGAAATATTTATAAAGAATCTGATTTAGTAGAAGCCTTGCAAGGCGGTGAAATTGCCGGCGCGTATCTGGATGTTTTTGGTAAAGAACCTTTACCTGAATTTTCTAGGCTATGGGGGTTGGGCAATGTCCTTATCCAACCGCATACTTCCGCCGCCTCTCCACAATACCTGGAGCTGTTCGTTGAAGAACTGGCGGGTAGAGTTAGGGAAGGGGAGTTTGGTTGAAACTCAACACCTTCTCCCTGACAAGAACTTGCTGCAAAATTAGCTTTTTCTTTCAGCCTCCCCCTGATAAGGGGGATTGAGGGGGTTGCTTTTATTTGGAAGATTTATTAAGAATTCCCTGCCCCCCCCCTGTCAAGGGGGGGGGAAGAGTGATGCTTCCTAGGGGCTTAATAAGTAGAGGGCAAAAAAAAACGGGAGAGGCTGTGAAGCCTCTCCCGTTTTGTAAAGCGTATCTTTTTATGTAGCAGTAGGTGCTGCAGCGTCTATCCCATCTTTCAGGGCTTCTTTTCTGCTGAGTTTAACTTTGCCCTGCTGATCTACATCGATGACCTTAACCTTGATCTCATCGCCTTCCTGAATCTCATCACTTACATTTTTAATGCGTCGATCACAGATTTGAGAGATGTGAACCAGTCCATCGGTACCTGGGAAAATTTCTACAAAGGCACCGAAGTCGACGATCTTTTTAACTTTGCCGAGATAAATTCTTCCTACCTCAACTTCTTGGGTAAGGTTCTGGACAAATTCTACTGCTTTTGCTGCCGCTTCGGCATCAGATGAGGCGATGGAAACCAGACCATCGTCATTAATGTCGATGGAAACTCCAGTCTTGTCGATAATCTCACGAATGACTTTACCGCCCGGTCCTATGACATCCCTAATCTTGTCTTTGGGTACCGTGAGAGTGACAATTCTCGGTGCGTGTTGGTTTATTTCAGGGCGATGAGTTGATAGTGCTTTGTTCATTTCACCAAGAATATGCAAACGTCCTTCTTTAGCTTGCTGAAGAGCCGTTTTCATGAGATCACGGTCAAGTCCCTTGACTTTGATGTCCATTTGCAATGCGGTGATACCATTTGCTGTTCCCGCCACTTTAAAATCCATATCTCCTAAATGATCTTCGGAGCCGAGGATGTCTGAAAGGATTGCAATTCGATCGCCGTCTTTGATGAGTCCCATCGCGATACCGGCTACGGGTGCTTTAATGGGAATACCTGCGTCCATCATGGAGAGTGAACCGCCACATACAGAAGCCATTGAAGAAGAACCGTTTGATTCCAGAATCTCGGAAACAATTCGAATGGTGTATGGAAAATCATCTTTGCTTGGGAGAACAGGGATCAAAGAACGCTCTGCAAGCATGCCGTGTCCAATTTCTCTTCGTCCGGGGCCAGAAATAAATTTTACTTCACCGGTACAGAATGCAGGGAAGTTGTAATGTAGCATAAAGGATTTGGTGCCTTTGAACTCCAGGCTATCCATTCTTTGTTCATCGGAAGAGGTTCCCAGGGTTGCGGCAACCAGTGCTTGAGTTTCACCGCGAGTAAAAACGGAAGAGCCATGAACACGGGGTAGATAACCCGTCATAATGCTAATGGGTCGAACGTCTGCAAGCCCTCGTCCATCGACACGATATTGTTTGTCGAGAACAAGATTCCTCACGACTGATTTTTCCAGGTCATGGAAAATATCTTTTATTTCCCCTTTAATGCCTGCATCTTCGTCTGGATTCAATTCGGCGTAAAGATCATTTTGGATTTGCTTTACAGCATCTCCGCGCTCATTTTTTCCAGCAATTTGACATGCTGCATCGAGTTTAGTTGCGGCTTTGCTGTTGATAGATGCTTTAAGCTCTTCATTAACTGGCGCAGGTTCAACAACCAGTTTTTCTTTTCCAAGAAGTTCACGCAGTTTGATCTGGATACCAATGACTTTTTTAATTCGCTCGTGGCCAAAATCCAAGGCTTCCATCATATCGTCTTCGCTGACTTCGTTGGCTCCGGATTCAACCATTACGATTCCATCTGCGGTTCCAGCCATGATGAGGTTGAGATCGCTAGCGGCGGTTTCTTCGTAATTGGGATTGAAAATCAGCTTTCCATCGACTCTTGAAATTCGAGCTCCTGCTACTGGGGTTTCAAAAGGGATGTCTGAGATCATCAAAGCGGCAGAAGCACCGGTGATTGCATTGACATCCGGTGGATTCTCACCGTCATGGGAAACTACCATTGCAACGACTTGCGTTTCGTTTTTAAATTCTTTTGGGAACAAAGGTCGGATAGGTCGATCAATCAATCGGCAGATCAATGTTTCGAGCTCTCCAGGTCGGGCTTCACGTCTAAAAAAGCTACCTGGAATTTTGCCAGCTGCGTAAGTTTTTTCTCTATAGTCCACGGTCAACGGGAAGAAGTCTATTCCTTCGCGAGGTTTGCCAGCCATGGTTGCGGCAACCAGAACCATTGTGTCTCCTTGACGGATGACAACAGAGCCGCCTGCTTGTCGAGCCAGGTCGCCTGCTTCCAACGAAATTATTTTCCCATCAATATCTATTTCTACTTTTTCCATTAAAATTTCTCCAATATCTTTCCCTAATATTCAATTAGGCGTGTGTGTTTTTGCGCGGTTATCTGCGGATGCCAAGTTTCATAATAATTTTTTGGTATCGACTGAGGTCTTCTGTCTTCAAGTGGTCAAGAAGTTTTCTTCTTTTGCTGACCAGTTTGAGCAGCCCGCGCCTGGAATGGTGGTCTTTTGAATGAGTCTTGAAATGTTCTGTTAAATAGGTCACTCGTTTTGTTATGAGTGCGATCTGCACTTCGGACGACCCGGTGTCCGTTTCGTGAAGCTTATTATCTGTGATAATTGTTGATTTTTGTTCAGCATTGAGTGACATGACTATTTCTCCAACTTGATTGATTTAGAAAATTGATCGGAGAATGTTTTCGTAGAAAGGCCCCGGGTTTTACTGTCGGGACATACCTGCGAAAACATTCCAATCCATTTCCACTTAAAACTAATAATATTAATTTACTAAAACACGTTTTAATTTAAACGCGATTGCACTTGCATCCATTTTCTCGAACTGATCCTGATTTACCAGGGGTTCCACGATAGCTAGTATTGCATCATTGCCGTTTGAAACCCTCAGGCTCATTCCCGGTTTAAATTCCCGAGGTAAAACCTTAAACGCAGATTTCGGCAAGGGACTACCATTGGCAATGGGTTTTACAAATTCATCTTTAATGCGAAGCTCCGGCAGGAAGGCAAGTACTTTTTCCACAGAAAAAAGCACATCCTCCAGAACCCTGTTTTCACTGGCTTCTTTTAAAGCTTCCAGAGTAACGGATGACTCCAGATCAAACAGTCCTACTCCACTTCTAACCAAGTGGGACATATGCGCTCCACACCCAAATTGCTGCCCAATATCGTGGCATAGGGTGCGGATATAGGTTCCCGCTGAACAGTGGACATCAAATTTTACCCGATTTTCTTCCCTATTGACAAATTCTATGGAGAAAAAATGCACTGAAACGGGTTTTCTTTCGATAGTAATACCACTTCTGGCTAATTTGTAAAGGGGAATTCCATTGTTTTTCTTGGCCGAATACATCGGCGGCACTTGCTTTTGTTCGCCTGAAAACTTCTGAAATATTTCCTTGATCTGTTCATTCGTTATCGCCGAAGGATCACCGCTGGATATCACCTTTCCCGTGGCATCCTGAGTGTCTGTAGCTGACCCAAGAACCATAGTGCATTGATAATGCTTGGATAAAGGAGAGAGGAACTGAATAATGCGGGTAGATTGACCAAGGCAGATGGGAAGAATTCCTTCCGCCATGGGGTCCAAAGTGCCAATATGGCCGGCTTTATTTACTCCCAGTATCTTTTTTATCTGATGCACCATGGCAAAAGAAGTAGGACCTTTAGGTTTATAAAGGTTCACTATCCGATTCTGAGCGCAAATCATTGATGATTCTTGTGATTTTTTCAACATGCTCTGCATTTTCGTCTATTTTGAATTCCAATTCAGGCAAATATCTTAAATAAAGGTTTTTGCCTAAAGAGTTTCTTATAAATCCTTTTGCGCTTTTCAACGCTTCCAAAGTATCGGATTTTTCTTTTTCAGTACCCATCACGCTGACAAAAACTTTTGCGTGCTTGAGGTTATCCGTAACTTCGACCCGGGTAAGGGTTGTAAATCCGATTCGAGGATCTTTTAATCCACTTTGAAGCAGTTTTGAAATTTCTTCGAGAAGCAGCTCCTGGATTCTTTGAGAACGTTTGAATCTCATGGATACACCTTTTGCTGTTTCTTATTTGCATTAGCGGGTTTCAACCCTCGACAATCTGGTCGGGATTCAGAAATCTCCAGAACCCATGTTTAATGTTTCGGTTTTACAATCTACTATTTTAGCCAGATTCATTCTGTCTTTGATGGCTCTTACAACGCGTCTTTTTCCATTTAACGAGTTATTGCCATGCAAATAAAACTTTACTGCGTAGCAGCAAATGACCATTTCTCTTTTGCATAATCTTATCGGTCAGGAGGTTATCTCTTCCATGATAAAGGGTTCGATAATGTCCCCTTGTTTTATATCCTGAAATTTGTCTATCGAGATTCCACACTCATAACCTGCCGCCACTTCTTTTACATCGTCTTTAAATCGTCTGATGGATGCTATCTTGCCTTGATAGACGACTATGTTATCGCGAATTAGTCGCGCTTCCAGATTGCGCTCAGCTTTTCCAGATAGCACATGACAACCTGCGATGGCGCCCACTTTTGGGATAGTAAATACTTCTCGAACTTCGGCGCGACCGATGACTCGCTCTTTGAATTTGGGCGCCAGCATTCCTTCCAGCGCGGCTTTCATATCATTGATGGCATCGTAAATGATGCTGTACATTCGAATGTCTACCTTCTCTCTCAAAGCGAGCTTAGTCGCTTGATCGGTGGGGCGAACATTGAACCCGATGATGATAGCGTTCGATGCGGTTGCCAGCAACACATCCGATTCAGTGATACCGCCGACGGCATCATGGATGCATTTTATTCGCACTTCATCGCCACCCAGTTTTCCGAAAGCTTCTTGAACAGCATGAATGGAGCCTTGCACATCTGCCTTGATGATCAAGTCGAGTTCTTTTATCTGCCCTTCGATGATTTGTTGATGTAAGTCATCCATAGTGATTCGGGTAGACTTGGCTAATTGAATTTCCCTTTTTTGTTGTAGTCTCAGGTTACTCAGTTGACGCGCACGCTTTTCATCTTGAACGACCATGAAATGATCGCCTGGTTGCGGAACGTCAGGCAGACCTACAATTTCAACTGGCGTTGATGGAATGGCTTTTTTAATTTTCTTCCCAGATTCTCCAATCAAAGCGCGAACTTTGCCAAAATGGCAACCTACTATAAAAGGTTGGCCGATTTGCAGAGTGCCGCTTTCTACGATCAGTGTTGCAACAGGGCCACGTCCTTTGTCCAACTTGGACTCAATGATGACTCCTTTTGCTCTTAGTTTTGGGTTCGCCTTCAACTCCATGATTTCAGCTTGCAGGATAAGGTTTTCCAGCAGGCTATCAATTCCAGCTCCCGTTAAAGCAGAAACCTCTATATAAATGGTTTGTCCACCCCAGTCCTCGGGTAAGAGGCCTTGATCAGCCAATTGTTTTTTTACCTCATCAGGTTTGGCATCCGGCTTGTCGACTTTGTTGATGGCGACGAGAATAGGGACACCTGCAGCCTCTGCATGATGGATGGCTTCTTTTGTTTGAGGCTTTATACCGTCATCTGCAGCAACTACCAGCACTACAATATCTGTCACTTGCGCACCACGGGCCCGCATTGCTGTAAAGGCTTCATGTCCGGGTGTATCGAGAAATGTGATAGAAGAACCCTTTACATGCGCCTGATATGCGCCGATATGTTGGGTGATTCCTCCGGCCTCAGCTTTAGTTACTTCGGTTTTGCGTATGGCATCTAACAATGAGGTTTTACCATGGTCAACATGCCCCATAATAGTGACGATGGGTGACCGTGTTATGTGGTCTTTTGGGTCATCATCTTCTTCTTCAGAAAAGTCGAGATCAGACTTCACAACCAGAAGTTCCACTTCGAATCCCATTTTATCTGCCACTTTACTTGCAAGATCAAAGTTCAGAGTTTGGTTGATGTTTGCTAGAACGCCAAAAACCATTAATTCTTTTATAATTTCATTGGGAGTGGATTTTAAAGTTTCGGCTAAGTCCCGAATCGGGATATTTTCGGTAATCTTTACCACTTCAAATGTTTGCTCTTCCTGAACAGGTGCCGGGACAGGTGCCGGGGCGGTTTCTTTTGTAACTGCAGGTTTTTTAGTTTTTAGCTCGGGAGCTTTAGGTTTTTCTTTTGCAGGGATGTTAGCTTTCTTTTCTTTCTCTGGTGGTTTCTCTTCCTGCTTGATAATTTTCAGACCGAGCTTTTTTGCAGGCTTGGCTTCAGTATTTTTTTTGTTTTCTTCGTTTTCTGTTTTGGCTGTTGCAGGCGCAGCTTTTTCTTCTTTTACTACAGTCTTTCTAATTATGCCGGATTTGGCCTGGGTTTTTGCTGTGGTGATTTTTACTTTTGAAGGAGCTTTTATTTTAATTTTGGTTTTCGCTTTAACTTTTAGAGTCTTGGGTGCGATTTTTTGGGGAGTTGTAGGCGAAAAAAGGTCGCGGATTTCTTGAGCAACCTCTTCATCAACGGAACTCATATGGTTTTTTACTGCAATCTCTTTCTTTTGCAAGGCCTCAATGATTTGATCATTTTGTAAGCCGAGTTCCAGAGCCAGTTTGTTTACGCGAATCTTAGCCAAGTTTCCTCCTGTGTTCTTGCAAGCCCGCCATTCTACTTTGACTCAAGAGTTGAGCCCTTGTTGTAAACCCTGGCATGGAATTCTGATATTTGATTTGCAAAAAAATTCTTAAATAAGTTTTATACATTTCCCGCATTTCCAAGTTGTTGCTTTACTTTTTCAATGATATCTTTTCCTGAATCTTCGTCTATACCATCAATGGCTATCAGTTCATCTAGCGATGTAACAGAAAGCTCTGCCACGGTTTCAAAACCATTGGTTTCCAGAAGATCTAGTAATTCTTGCGATACGCCAGATAAATTCTGGATGAGGATTTCCTCATCATCGTTTTCCAGCTCATCTATCTCGCCACTAGAAGCGCTTTCTTCCGGCACATCAATTACTTTCTGCTCTTTTTCTGCAGTGTCACTGGCTTCTTTGGCTGCCTTGGCTACTGCTTTGGCCTCTGCTTCTCGAGCCGCAGCTTCCAGGATTTCTGCCGCAACTCGTTCTTTTATATTTTCCGCCAGTTCCACCAAAGCTTCTGCTTTTTTTGGGCCGATTCCTGTCAACTCCACCATTCCCTTTGCGCCTCTGCTCAAGGCTTCATCGTATGTGACGAGATTATCATTAAATAAAATCGTCATCACTTTTTCCCCCAGACCCTTAGCATTTTTTATCTCATCAAGAAAATCAATATCGGATATTGCCGCGGAAGGCATGAAGGCGGAAGGATGTTCTCCCATCTCCAAAGCTTCAGCAGCTCCTTTAATGTCTACTTTCCATTTGACGAGTTTTGCTGCTAGCCGAACATTCTGACCTTTTTTGCCGATTGCGAGTGACATTTGGTCTTCAGCGACAATGATGGTCATTTGTTTTTCATCCCGGTTAAGGATGATTCTCGAAACTTTAGCCGGGCTCAGTGCGTTTTTTATATAGGTTTCAGGGTCTTCAGAGAATTCAACAATATCAATTTTCTCGCCTCGGAGTTCCTGAACGATAGACTGGACACGCATTCCCCTCATGCCAACACAGGCACCAACGGCATCAATGTCACGATCATTGGTACGTACGGCGATTTTGGTTCGCCCGTTGGGTTCGCGCACCACGCCCATAATTTCCACCATGCCCTCGCTGATCTCCGGGACTTCCATTTCGAATAATCTTTTGACTAAACCAATATGGGTTCGGGATAGGATGACTAATGCGTGTTTCGGGGTTCTTCGAACATCGAGAACATAAGCGCGAATGCGCTCTCCGCGATTAAAGCTTTCTCGAAAAACTTGTTCCCGGCGCGGCAAAATTCCTTCTGCATTTCCAAGGTCAACCACCAAGTCACCATGTTCCATGCGGTGCACTATGCCATTTATAATCTCACCCTTTTTATCCTTGTACTCGTTGTGGAGCAGTTCGATTTCTGCTTCGCGGACTTTTTGGACAATCACTTGCTTGGCAAGCTGCGCCGCAATGCGGCCGTAGTTTTCCATGACCTGCTGCACCAGAACCTGGTCCCCTATCTGGACATCTTCGGAAAAGGCAGTAGCTTCTTTAAGACTTATTTCTTCGTCTGGGTTTTCAACTTCCTTAACCACTGTTTTCTCAAGATAAATTTCCACTTCCCCCGTGGATTCGTTGAACTCACTTTGAAGTTCAGTGGCTGCGGGATAACGCTTTCGAGCCGCGACTTCAACCGCTGCTTTCAAGGCATCGATCAATACAGCTTTATCGATGCCTTTATCTCGGCTCAGTTGTTCCAAAATGCTGATAGTTTCCAGACCCATTTTTCTTTCCTAAATTTCTATGACTAAATTTGCTTTGGCAACTAGACTTAAGGGAATCGTATAGTGTTGCCCATCCACCTCAAGGTGGATCGATTCATCTTTAAATCCTGTTAAGATGCCAGTAAATTTTTTTCTGCCATCCATAGGGGCATGACATTGAACGAATATTTTCTTTCCTGAATACTTGAGAAAGTCTTTTTCCTTTTTCAGCACTCGGTTTAATCCGGGTGAAGAAACTTCCAAGGTGTAAACAGGCTCAATGACTTCTTCAACTTCTATCAGGTCGCCGGCAAGACGGCTGACTTTCTGGCAGTCTGCAAGTGTTATTCCGCCGTCGCTATCTATATAAATCCGCAGGATCCAGTTTTTGCCTTCTTTTTTGAATTCGACATCAACCAGCTCGAGTCCATTTGCCAGAAGACCAGGCTCAATCAACTCTGTTACCGATTGAGCGACCGGGGCTTTTCCCATTTAAACCTCAATGTGTAAGAGAGAATTTCCAGAGACTGTTATCTGGAACCAGTAAAACCCACAAGGAAGAGGAAGCAAAAACTGACCATTTTCCACGGGAAAAGCAATAAAAAAAGCGGGCTCAAAGCCCGCATTGCAGAGCCCGTATTCAGTTAAGCAGATTGTACAAGAGTTGTATGTCGGATTTCAAGGGAAATCTGGGGCAAGGGAGGCCAGCCAGCAAATTATAAGTCCTTTAAAATATTGGGGATATCATTGATGATCTGTGGGTAAGGGTGTAGCTGAGATTCTTGCGTTTTGCGGATTTTAATTTCTACTTTCCCTTCTTCGAGATTTTTAGGGCCCACAATAATTTGCAGAGGAACCCCAATTAAATCAGCATCTTTAAGTTTGCCTCCCAATCGATCTTGGCGGTCGTCGAGGATGACTTCGACTCCCATTTCCTTGAGTTGGGTGTAAAGGGACTCGCAGGTATTTTTCAAATCGTCATTTTTGAAATTTACCGGGATAATGATGACCTCAAAAGGAGCCAGATTACGAGGCCAGACAATTCCTTTTTCATCATGGTTTTGTTCGACGGAGGCGGCTGCTGTTCTGCCGACACCAATTCCGTAACATCCCATAACCATTGGGACTTCTTTGCCATTGTTGTCCAGGTACAAGGCTTTCATCGCTTCAGAGTATTTTGTGCCAAGAATGAAAATATGGCCGACTTCTATTCCGCGTTTCACCTGATATTTCCCCTCATCACATCTAGGGCAGGGGTCGCCAGCGAGAATGCGCCGCAAATCACCAAATTTATTTATTTTAAGATCGCGTTCGACCTGAACTCCTGTGAAATGAGTGTCAGCTTTGTTGGCACCTGTGACAAAACTTTGCAAAGCGGTAATCTCCTGGTCGGCGTAAACCGGGATATCCAACCCCACTGGACCGATATATCCACAAGGCAAACCTAGTTGCTCATTGATTGTTTTTTCAGCCGCCGGCAGTAACCATTCGCAGCCGATCAGGTTTTTCATTTTTATAGGATTGATTTCATGGTCACCACGAACCAGTCCGGCGACCAACCCATTTTCGTTTTCCAATAAAATGGTTTTGACAATTTGTTCGGGTGGCAACTTGAGAAAATCTGCAACTTCTTGGACTGATTTTTTGCCGGGGGTGTGAATTTCTTTGCGGTCTTCTGCGCTGTTTTTCGATGTCGATGCAGATCCTGGACGAGATTCTGCAAGTTCCATATTGGATGCGTAGCCACATGCTTCGCAGAAGGCTATTTCATCTTCCCCTGAATCTGCCAATACGGCGAACTCGTGGGAGAAGCTTCCGCCAATGGTTCCAGAATCTGCCTGCACTTGTTTGAATTCTAAACCACAGCGCGTAAAAACATTTGCATAAGCTTGAGCCATTTGCGCGTAAGTTTTTTGCGTATCAGCTTCATCGGTATGGAAGCTGTAGGCATCTTTCATCATGAATTCTCTGCCTCGCATGATTCCAAACCGAGGCCGCACCTCATCACGAAACTTAGTTTGTATTTGATATAGAATCACTGGAAGCTGACGGTAAGACTTGACATCTTTGCGTATGATGTCGGTGATGACTTCTTCGTGCGTCGGGCCATAGCAAAATTCGCGGTTATGCCGGTCTTTGAATCGCAGAAGTTCTTTTCCATAAAAATCCCATCGTTTGCTTTCCCTCCATAACTCGGCAGGTTGGATGCTGGGAAGGAAAACCTCCTGACCGCCAACCTGATCCATCTCTTCGCGAATTATGGCTTCTACTTTTTTCAAAACTCGCAAACCTAATGGAAGAATGGAGTAAATACCTGCAGCAAGTTGCCGGATCATTCCAGCGCGTACCATCAGTTTATGACTGGCAATTTCAGCATCGGCAGGGGATTCTTTTAAGGTGGGGATCAGTAGTTTTGAGTAGTACATTTTTTAGGGATTATTTAGGGAAGCGTGATTTTATGCGCTAAAAGATTTTTCAGCAAGAGCAATGTGTTCGGCGTTGTGGATTTCCAGCCAGCCTTTATGTATTTCCATGAAATGCACGACAAAACCGCGATCGATCATTTCTTGTATGAGGTCGGTAAAGTTGAACCGTGATATATCTTCAGATTCCTGAAACTGCCCCTGATAGTTTTTCACGACATCATTGTAGGTTTCGATTAATTGCTCTGCTCCTGTTTTACTAAATCGTGCAAGGCCTATGAATTCATGACTGGCAGTTTCCGGGTTTATTTTGCTACCAATTTTTGCAACCACATTTTCACTGGCAAAACGTATTTCCCTGCGAGCGGGTTTGTTCTGGTGCTTGCCGATGATAAAATCGAGAATATTTCCTTCCTGAGGTTCATGGTACTGGGTGGAATTGTCAGCGACCAGGATGATGTCTTCTCGTCGACCCATCAACTCTTTTATAATCGCGTCTTCCATAAGAATATCTGAGTAGAGCATGATGAATCCGTTGCGCATTTTTTCTTTACCAATAAATAAAGAGTTGAGCATCGAGCCATTCTTAAAATCTGGGTTCTCAAGAATGCTGATTCCTTCTGCCTTGACCTGATCGCGCCCGTAGCCCGCGATAACAGTGATATCTGCCAGATTACCATTGTTTAAAGTCTGGATCTGATGCTCTAGTAGTGTTTTTCCAGAGATTTCGAGCATCGCCTTCGGTTTTCCATTAAGTATTTCCTTAAATACAGGGTCTTCACCGGCTGCAGGGATAATGACAGGAACGTTAGTGGTTTGTTCGTTTTCTTGATCCTTTTCTTTAACATCCAGAAAACCTACTGTTTTGAAAATTTCCCTTACAGTGCTGCAAAGAGGGTCCGCTTCAAAGGATCTCTGATTGCGCAGGATTGTTTTCGCTGTTTCCATCATCGCTTTGTATGCGCTTCGTAGCAAATGGTTTGCGTGAATGATGATGCGGAATCCGGCAGCGCTCAGTTCATCTTCAGTGGTTTGGTTGTATGTTGTGGGTACACATACCAATATTTTATTTATCTTTAATTCTTTGCAAATATCTTTGTAGTGTTGTGCAAACTCAAGAATTTCATCAGCCGATTTGGACTTGGAATGGATCATGATTCCATCTACACCTGCACGCAGATAAATTTTCGCTCTGTTTACCGCATCTTCCATGGGTTTGCCTGCGATTAGACTTTCGAGTCTTGCGATGATCATAAACTCGTCAGATTTTTGAACGCTTTTACCGCGGCGAATTTTTTGGGCAAAGACTTCTGGGTCTTCAAGGTTTTGTTGTACCCCTGCTTCCAGGCTATTCCTTTTTGGGAAAACCTTGTCTTCAATGATGACAGCAGATACACCGGCTCTTTCCAGTTTGGATACCGTATATTCAAATGCGTTGGCATCACCTCCCGTATCACCATCTACAATCATGGGCTTGTTAGTGACGGCAAGGATTTCATTGATGGATTGTAATCTCGAATCAAAAGTGACAACTTCAATATCTGGATGCCCTTTTGAAGCGGAGTCTGTGAGGCTACTCTCCCAGAGAGCATCGAACTCACGAATAAGGGGTTTGCCTTCTGACTCACCCTTAACCTGAATGTTATTGGCAATAATTCCGCTCAAACCGTTATGAGCTTCAAGAACGCGAACGGTTTGGCCTTTTTCCAGCAGGGCCTTTAACTTTCCTCTGCGTTGTTCTGGGAGTGTGTTGTTAAGAAGGGTCATGTGTGGTGCTGCTTTCTAGTTCAAGATGTTCTCGAATCCACGATGCGACATAAATATTTTCGAGATCAAAGTTTTTCAATGTTTTAAGTATGACTTCGGCTTGTTCCTGAAGTGAGAGATTTTTATCCAGAAGGATCAGATCTTTCCCATTCATTTTGCAGTATCCGCTTTGTATTTGAAACTCCTGATCGTTGAGGTCAGTAATTTCAATGGAAATCGCTAATTTCTCTGTAACGCTTTTCAGGTCTTCGATTTTATTTTCTACATCCTGCATGGCGGATGGGATTTAGGTGGAATGGAGATCAACTGACAACTCTCATTATGTCGTTGTAGAAAGCAAATACCATGAGACTTATTAACATGAAGAGTCCTACTTGTTGAGCTCTTTCTCTGCTTTTTTCGCTGACCGGTTTCCCTTTGAGAATTTCAATCAGAAAAAATAAAATATGACCTCCATCCAATACAGGGATCGGCAACAGGTTTAAAAGGCCTAGGTTGATGCTCAGTAATGCTGTGAGCCTAATCAACTCATTAAAGCCTTGTTCGGCTTGCTCACCGTATATCTGGAAAATCAGTATAGGTCCGCCAATTGAATCGGCAGGAATAGAGCCAAGTATCATTTTCTTAATGCTCACTGTGATCAGAAAAATTAATTTCCACGTTTCTTCGCAGGCTCTATTAAAAGCACCGATTAGGCCATACTTTTCCTGAGTCATCTCACCGCTCATTCCGATGCCCAACAATCCTATTTCAATTTCGTTGCCTTGCAAATCTTTGGTAGTTTTTGCTTCTGGGGTTATTTTAAGGAGAACTTCGGTACCATTTCTTAGAACGTGAAATGTCAATTCCTGTCCGGGCTTGTCTACTGCCGCTATTTTCAAGTCCCCCCACCCAAATATTTCAGTTCCGTCCACTCTTTGGAGAATATCTCCCTCCTGAATTCCAGCTCGGGCTGCAGGGGTGCCTTCTTTTACCAATGTTATAGTGCGAACTAGAGGGGTGATGCCTATGAGGCCTACAGATTCTTTATCTCCGAACAAGTCAGTTATTTGTTCTGCAACGGGAGCGATAGAAACATGGATGATATTGCCGCTTCTTTCCACTTTGAAATCTAAGGAGCGGCCTGGGGATTCATGGACTCTTTTTTGCAGTTGCTCCCAATAAAAAATATCTTCATCTCCAATAGCTAGAATGCGATCTCCGGTTTGTAGACCCGCTACAAGGGCAGGAGATTCCTCATTCACAGTGCCAACAACCGGGGATAAAGCAGGTACGCCCATAAGATAAACAAAATAATAAATACCGATTGCAAAAAGTATGTTGAAAAGGGGGCCAGCAAAGGCAATACCTAGACGATGGCCCACTGGGGCAGCGGAAAAAGACCCTTTTTGATCTGCGTCGGATTCTTCAACTTCTTCCCCCTTCATTTTCACATAGCCACCAAGAGGAATGGCTGCGATCAGGTATTCGGTGCCACCCTTTGTAAAACCTATGATTTTGGGTCCGAATCCAAGGGCGAATTTTTCTACCACAACGCCGAATTTGCGCGCTGCGAGAAAATGCCCCAGTTCGTGAACAAAAATGAGGGCTGCGAGTCCTGCCAAAAAAGCCAGCATTTTGATGCTGAAATCAAGAATTGCATCTAAAGGTAATACAGATAGTTCGAACATTTTTTAATGGGGTTTTGTATAGTCCAAGACCTCTACATTTGCAGGTGCTTGAAACTGAAAGGTTTTCTCAGGAATATCTCTATTTGTTTTTATGTTGCTGAAACGAATTTCTGTTTTGTTTCCTAATTTATCATACACGGTTGATCCAGTAATCTGGTAGTTTTTCTTATTTGCGAATAATTGTAACCGTGTCAGAGCTTGGTCATCTGCTTTTGGGGTTAGCGTTATGCTAATGGGGTCTTGATCTAGGTTCACGCTTTCAACATTAAAAGTTTGCGTCAACTTCCCTTTCCCGGCCAAAAATAGAGCGGGGGTGTTTGATGAGTAGATACTTTCAATGGGTACCTTGGTGGCCTGTTCTTCATCGGGGACATAAAGCCAGAGTGTGCTTCCATCGCTGATCAAAATCTGAGTGTCAGGTGCGCCATATGTCCATTTCATCTTCCCTGGTTTTTTAATAGAGACTGTTCCTTTTACATCCTGCGTTTTGTTCATCATTTTGATGTAAGATTTTTGGATAAAATCAGCTTCATAGGTCAGGACTTTTTCGTAGTTCATCTGGACAGCATCTAAGGCATGCTGCTCGGGAGTATCAGCCTGGCTTAAGTTCCCACTCAGCAGGGTGAAAATAAGTACTATGGATTTTATAAAATAGACCAATTTAATTTCCCCTGTTTTTTCGTGCAACTCGGCGGCCCGAAAACTCAAGATTGTCTTCTTTTATTAATCGAATGGCTTCGGGATAAATGATGTGCTCCTGTTCTAATATTTTGTCAGAAAGCGATTGTACGTCGTCTGCATCGAGAATGGGTACAACGGCTTGTAAAATGATAGCGCCACCATCGACCTCCTCATTTACAAAGTGAACAGTGCAACCGGAAAACTTCACTCCATGTTCCAGTGCCCTTTTTTGCACATTTAATCCTGGAAAAGCGGGAAGCAGGGAAGGGTGTATGTTGATAATTTTTCCGGAAAAAGCATTGATAAATTTTTTCCCTAGTATGCGCATGAAACCAGCAAGACAAACCAAGTCTATGGATTTGGTTTGTAAAAGTTCGATCATTCGCTTTTCATAATCATCGCGGCTGGAAAAATTTTTGGGATCGAGAAAAACACTTTCTAATCCGTGCTTTTTACCGCGTTGGAGAGCATATGCATCTGGCACATTGCTCAAAATTAGGGAGATTTCTGCTGCCAGATTATTTTCTTCTATGCTGTCAATAATAGCTTGCAGATTTGAGCCGCGGCCGGAAACTAAAACGGCAAGTTTAAATTTTTCCGATGGCATTTAAAATAGGTGTTTTATTGTAGATACAGAAGAGGTTCGGTAGTTATTGTTAACTAGCTTAGCATTAACCATTGTTTTAAATCAACGATTTCCCGATTCTTCGAAAACAGGAGTGTTTGCTGTGATTATTTTGTGAATTATTGATAGGTGTTTGATAACTTTTGCCTGAAAAGCATAAAAAAGGGGTTGTATGCGAGCTAAATAGGCTATAATTTTTGTAATCGTAATAAATTTAGATGTTTAAAAAGAGAACTGTGACTTATTTGTGGCATTTTTACTTGTTTTAGTGTGTAAGATAATAAGTATCAAAAACATTAAAATAGTTTGTTCTGACGGTGGCCCATCCTTCAATAGCTTCGTGATAATATTGTTTTTTTAAAGGTTTAACCCAAGTGGAAAAAATAAAGGTGCTTTTGCTCGAAGATAATAAATTAGATGTAGAAGCCATTGTAAGATTGATTAAAATTCAGAATCTGGATTATGACCTCAAAACGGTTTCCACCTGCAGTGAAGCTAAACAATGTTTGAGTGAAACGAATTATGATGTGGCTTTATTAGATTCGCATGTTCCAGATGCTTCAGGGCTCAGTATCCTATCGGACTTGGGGGGTGTGCCAGCCATTATTATTACAGGTCAAGGAGATGAGGAAACTGCAGTTCGCGCTTTGAAAGATGGAGCAAGCGACTATCTGGTAAAAGATCTTTCGGGGATGTATCTGCATTTATTACCAACAGTTGTTAAAGAAACAATTATAAAGCAGCGTCTTAGGCAAGAAAAAGATAGAGCGGAAAAAGAACGGGAAAAACTTTTTCGTGATTTGGAAAAAGCTCATCGCGAGATGAAAGCGCTTTCGAGGATCGATCCTATGACTAACCTTTCTAATCGGCGAGATATTAAGTATAAAATTGATTATGAAATTTCACGCTTTGAAAGAAGTAATGAAACATTTTCCATCATCCTTGGAGATATAGATCGATTTAAAGAAATTCATTCGAATCTGGGTGGTTCAGGGGCAGATAATATCATTGTTCAGGTTGCGGAAAGTATAGTTGAGGAATGCAGGAAAGTAGATACGGTGGGTCGTTGGGGCACAGAAGCTTTCATGATTATTGTTCCAGAAACCCATTTGTCGGGTGCTGCAAGGCTGGCTGAAAACTTGCGCAAATCTTTTGAAGATAAAATTTTTTCAGTTGAGGATGAAAGTATTAAGGTTCCAATGAGTTTTGGTGTCGCGGCTTATGTGGAAGGGCAGTCTGTAAATTGGCTTACCGATATCGTGGAAACTTTTTTGCTTAAAGCTAAAAGTTCAGGGGGGAATAAGGTTGTTTCTCTTCCTTCTCAAGTAAATAATTAGGTGCCCTGTTAATACTGTTTTGGTATAGAAAACCTATCACCCTGTAGTATGATTCCGTGTTAAACTTCCGCACTGTTTTTTTTCTTCAAAAGTGCTGATTTACCGATTTTTATTCAGCACAATCGTTCCTTAAAAATAAAAAAGTATGAAAGAGTCTTTAAATATTTTAGTGATCGATGATGACCAAGCCGACCGTATGCTGGTTCAGCGATTGCTCGCAAAAACGAAGCTGGAAGTCCATGTTGAAGAGGCGAGTGATTGCAAGAGCGGAGTTGAAAAAATTAAGACTCAGAATTTTGATTGTGCCCTGATCGATTATCATTTGCCTGATGCAAAGGGTATCGAGATTATTGAACAGCTACGTGAAGCCGATGAAAAAGAAACACCTCTTATAGTTTTAACGGGAATGGGTAGTGAAAGCCTGGCAACAGAAGTTATGAAAAAGGGTGCGGCAGATTACGTTTCAAAAAATGGACTCAATGAGGAGGTTTTGGAGAGGAGTATTCGAAATGCTGTTCAGATTCATCATCTTCAGAGACAGACGAAAGCAGCTGAGAGTGCATTTTTAGAAAGAGAAAAGCAGTACCGAACGATAATCGAAACAGTTTCCGATATTATTATTCGATTGGATGTGAATAAAAAAATTGAGTTTGTGAATCCCGCAATCCGTTTTCTGGGGTATGAACCTTCTGAAATGGTAGGTCAGCCCATAGAAAAGTTTGTAGTGGAAGTGGAAGGAGTGGACTATCAGGATGATTTGATCTCTCAAATTGCTACCCAAGGGGTAGGGCCTATGGCTACTACTAATTTGGAGGTGAGTTTTCTTGTTGAAAAAGACTCTACTTTATGGGAACAAAATAAATCGGTACCGGTTTTGTTGGATGCTTTTGGTTTGTGGGATGTTCCCGATGAAGTGGTTTTTAAACGTGGCAGCGAGAAAAACTTTTTGGGTACTTTATGCATAGCCCGCAATATTACTGAAGTAAAAGCTATGGAACAAGAGCTTCTTAGTGCTCAAGCCCGGTTGATTGGAGCTGTGGAAGAATTGAAAGAATTGGCAACAAAGGATGCTTTGACAGGTATAGCCAATCGTCGGTTTTTTGATGAATATCTAGAGAAAGAATGGAAAAGAGCGCAAAGAGATCAAGATCCTTTTTCGATAGTTATGATCGATTTAGATTTCTTCAAGCCGTACAACGATACCTATGGACATCAAAAAGGAGACTCCTGTCTGAAAGAGGTGGCGAGGACTATCGATGAGGCAATGAAGCGGCCGGCGGATATGGCGGCAAGATACGGCGGCGAAGAATTTGCATTGATTCTTCCTGAAACCAATTCTGAAGGCGCGGTAAGTCTTGCTGAGAGGTTGCGAAAATCTATTTATGATTTGAACCTGGAGCATAAAAATAGCTCTTGTGAACCCCGGGTAACTGTCAGTTTGGGGGTAGCTACCATGAAAGTGGATAAAAAAAGTGATTTTGTTAACCTGATATCAAAAGCAGATAAAGCTTTGTATGCGGCAAAAGACAGTGGGCGTAATCGGGTATCTGTTTTTGAAGAGAAATGAAATTTAGTGTTCCAAAATACATTTTTGGGGAATAAATTTGGCGTTGTTGCTATCTCTAATATGGAATTAATATTCCATCCCTTTTGTAATCCGCTCGCCTGCTCTACCTCCCTGGCGAGCGGATTTTTTTTGCCTTCTTTAATATCCCCTCTTTATCAATAATATTGATCCATTTCTACTTATTTTGCTAATATATATAGGTTTTTGGGGCTTTCTATAGCCAAACAAAAAATATCCCTTTATAGAGGAAAAAATGAAGATTGAAGACGTTGTTGATGATTGGGTGGCCAGTCCGCCACATCTTTATTTTAAACTCAAAGAGGTAATTGAAGACCCGGATAGCTCTTTCAAGGATATCGGGGAAGTGATTCTTCATGATCCTGCACTCTCCGCCCGTATTCTGAGAATATCCAACAGTCCACTTTTTAATCCCGAATCCGAAGTAGAAACTATTGAGCATGCTCTAACTTTTATAGGAATGAATCAGTTGGAGGAATTAGTGCTGGGAACAGCTGTGATGGAAAGTTTTAAAGGTATTCCTGTAGATGTTATTGACATTAATTCTTTTTGGAAGCATAGCATTGCCTGCGCTTTGACTGCCCGGTTGATCGCAGAGCATATTCATGAGTCAGATTTGGAAAGGTTTTATCTTTTGGGGATTTTGCATGACATAGGCAGTCTGGTCATTTATAAAAAAGCTCCAAAGGCTGCCAAAGAGGCATTGCAATTAAGTGAAGGAAGTTCAAAATATTTATTTCAAGTTGAGACTCAGGTGCATGGTTTTAACCATGCCGAAGCAGGGGCTGCTTTATTTCATGCTTGGAAACTGCCGGAAAGGCTAATAGAGGTGGTTGCTTGCCACCATGATCCAAAACAAGCAAAAAACTATTCAAGAGACGCATCTATCATTCATCTAGCAGATGTTATTTCCCATGAAATAGATTTGCAAGGAACAGGAGAAGGGTTTTCCCCACCAATTGATGAAGAAATTCTCGAATCTGTTGGCCTCACCTCACGAGATCTGTTATCTGTAAAAAGCCAACTAAAAGATCAGTTCGAGCAAACGGCAGAGGTGTTTTTATCTTCAAGTTAGAGATTCTATGTAAGAATCCGCCCCCAGTGAAAGAGTTGCTAAACTTATTTTGCAGATTGTTATTTACTGCATTTATATTTTTGTTAGTGCCTGCTATGGCAGTTGCAGGGCTAGATGAATCTTTCTTACACGCGGTTTACGAAGGAGATCGAAAAGAGGCAGAGTCGCTATTAAACTTGGGAGCAAACCTTGAATCACGTACTCAAAAGGGGAGTACGGCATTGATAGTTGCGTCAGCACGAAACGATTCTGAAATGGTTCGTTTTTTATTGAGTCGAGGATCGAGAGTCAACTCTCGAAACCGATATGATGATACGGCTCTATTGCTTTGCTCCACGCGTGGCAATACCCGTTGTGTTAAAAGTCTAATTGAAGGAGAAGTAGACCTGAATGTGCGGAACATGCATGGCTGGAGTCCTCTTGCCCGAGCAGCACGTTATGGGCATTTGGAAACGATGCAGTTATTGCTCAAGCATGGCGCGAATGTAAACATCCAGCTAAACGATGGTGCTACTCCGTTACTTATTGCAACTGGTGAAGAGCACTCTGGCGCTGTCCATCTTTTGCTGAATAATGGGGCGGATATTCATTCTAAAAACTATGATGGAACACAACCCATCTTGCTTGCTGTTCTAACGGGTCGGAAAGATATTGTTGAGCTTCTCATTTCAAAGGGTGCTGATCCTAATTCCCGAAATGCTTTTGGAGACCCACTTTTATTTTTAGCCATTGAACGAGACTTCGTAGACTGCATTGAGCTGCTGCTGAAATCGGGTGTTGATGTGAATGCTCTTAGCCCCAAAGGCTGGACCCCCCTTATGCGTTCGGCAAAATTTGGACGAACTCGAGCCGCAAAAGCTTTAATCGCAAAAGGTGGAGATGTGAATTCCACCAGTAAAGGCGGAGCCACTTCATTGATGATCGCTTCCGAACGTGGCGAGTTTGAATTTGTTAAATTGCTGGTAGAACATCAGGCAGCTGTGAATACAAAAAGCAAGAATGGCACGACCCCGGTTATCAGTGCGGCTGCCGGAGGGCATGAAAATATTGTTGCCTATTTGCTCGATAAAGGTGCTGAGTTTCACACGGTAATAAAAAACGGGTCAACCGCTTTGATGGTCGCTGCAGAGAGAGGCCATTTAGAAACTGTAAAGGTGTTGATGGTGCGGGGGGCAAATGTTCAGGCTCGCAGTAAACGGGGTTGGACTCCATTGATGGTCGCCGCCGCCGGAGGACATGCTGAAATTACTCGCCTTTTTCTGGATGAAGGGGCCAAGTGGGATGTTAAATCGAAAGCTGGTTGGACGGCTCTCAAAGTAGCCCTCAAATTGGGTAAAAAAGAAGTGGCTCGACAGCTAATGGAAGCCGGAGCAAATAAATAATAGAGTTAGCTTTTTTCTATTAAACTCTCGCGGACCTTTTTAAGAAGGCCGACATTTTGTGTGTGTCCAGACTTATAGGCTTTTATTTTTCCACGGATGGGTTTCCCTAATAAATAAAAATCCCCCAATATGTCGAGAATTTTATGACGTGCAAACTCATCTTTGAAACGTAACTTGGTGTTTAAAACCTTTTTGTCTCCAAGCAAAATAAAATTGTCGAGTTTACCTCCTGAAGCATAACCCATTTTAGTTAACTGTGCGACCTCTTCCATGAACCCGAAAGTGCGAGCTGGGGCGATTTCCTTTTTAAAGCTTTCATCGCCGTCAAATTCATAGGTGAAATCCTGCACTCCTATGGGTTCAGGGTATTCCATGTGGTAGCTGACTGAAAATTTCTCACTGGGTTCGATAGAAATATAAGGTTCACCTTTTTCCTTGTCACCAAAAGAATACCTTTTGTCGACCACAATCTCTTCATAAAAGTCGTCCTGGTCTTCAAACTCTCCATCTTCCAGGAGTTCGCAAAAATCTTTAGCCGAACCATCCATCACCGGTGCCTCATCCCCAATTTTTATAAGAAGGTTAGTGACTCGGTACATATGTAAAGTGGCCATGATATGTTCAATGGTTCCAACTGAGTTGGCACCTTTTTTCAGGCAGGTGGAATAATCTGTAGACTGGACATTTTCCAATTGAGCGGGGATGGTTTTTCCAGATGCGATATCACCAAATATAATTCCGCTTCCAGTGGGCATGGGTTGTAGAATCAGTCCGGTTTTTATGCCTGAGTGCAAGCTGCTTCCGCAAAGAACGACACTGCGCTTTAAAGTCCGCTGTGGATACCTTTTTTGAGAGGGTGCGGTAACATTTTCCTGCATCTCGATTGAATGGTATTTTAGTTTTTCCTGGAATTGTTTTTTGCTCGTTTTTAAAACTTTGCAGGTTTCATCAATGTCCCAGTTGTTTCGTTTTAAATGGTGGAGAATGAAATGTTTCTCCCAGATTAATTCGGCTTCCTTTAACGACCCGGCTTCGTTTAAGGTTGTTATCTCAATTTGGTTTTGCGGTTTCCAAATTTCAGTTGGTAAGTCCTGAACACTAATTGTTTGTTGGTTAGCGCAGGTCCGTATCAGTTTTTCCAAAACACCATGAAGCTCTTTAATATTTCCTGGCCAGCTATAACCACAAAGTGCTGTTAGAACCTCTTCATCTATTTCCGGGATGAAAGTGTGACGCCTTGTTTCCTCAAGGTAGTCCTTGGCAATTAAGGAAATGCTGGCTGTATGATTTCTTAAAGGGGGAATGAGAAGGTTGGTATTTTTGAAAGCATCCAGCAGGCCTTGGTGGAACTGTCCTTTGGCTACTAATTCATCAAGGTTTTTCGAAGATGATGCAAAAAGCCGGACGGGTAAAAACTCAAAATTTGTATCAGGAAGGTTGGTGTTTTGTAATGCTTCCGCGAGTTTTTCCTGAAGCCCCTTACTTAGAGATTCTATATTGCTTAGATAAACGACCTTTTCTCCAGAGGTAGGATGGGTTTTGTTATCTCTATCTTTTCTTTTGAAAAGTTGCGATTGGATAGCCTGCTTTTGTCTGAATAAACAATTTAATTTTATAAAAGGTCGATCACCTTTTCTACTTTGAGCATGAATAGTCTGAGCGACAGATGCTTTACCCGTCCCGATTTCACCCAATAGCAAAACGGGTTCCATGGATTTTGAGAATGCTTTGATGCCTTTTTTGATTTCAACCATCGATTCAAAACAAACTGGAAGTTCTTTCGAAGCCTGAGAGGGTTTGATTTCCACAAGTGGAACTGAGTTTTCTGAATGGAGGGCATTTTCAACGGACTCGGTGATTCGGTCGAGCGAGAACGGTTTTTCTATGAAGTCTTGAGCGCCCAGTTTTGTCGCTTTGACTGCGGTATCTATAGTCCCATGGCCCGACATGATTAAAACTTTTACTCCGGGATTGTATGTTTTTAAAGTTTTTAAAACTTCAATCCCATCCATGCCGGGAAGCCATATGTCGAGCAATACCAGATCTGGAGGATCTTTTTGAATTATTTCCAAAGCCTCCACACCGTCGTCGGTCATAGATACTTCATAGCCTTCGTCCGACAGTATCCCGGTGAGAGAACTGACAATATTTTTTTCGTCATCAACGATAAGAATGCGTTCTTTAGGCAATCTTTTCTCCAAATGGTTTCAGGTGACAGGGCTTACAGCGGCAACTCGCATGTATTCCAGATAAAATATTTTATCACCTGCATTGATAAAGTTTTTTTCATATTTTGATTTGGGCAAATCAATTCGCTCTTCAAGAAAACCCTGTTTGTCTTCCAGGTTTTGCAGCAAAGCCTCAGCATTAAAATATTCCAGCATTTCCATTGCATAGCTTTCGCTATCAGTTGCTAGGCAGGCTCTTCCTTCCAAATTCAATTTTTGGGCCAGTTGATTGACAAAATCTGGCTTGATCAGTCTTCTTTTAGTATGCCTTTTTTTTGGCCATGGGTCAGGAAAATTTATATAAACAGTATTTAACTCTCTATCTTGAAATAGTACTGAGAGTTTACTCCTGATGTCCCCATAAACGACCCGTATGTTTTCCAACTGAAGTTTTTTAATGCGGGTCATCAACTTTCTTATCCCTTTATGATAAAAGTCGATCCCTATAAAATTACTGGTGGGCTCTTTGGCTGCCATTTCGATTAAAAAGTTTCCCATCCCAAAACCGATTTCGAGCTTAAGGGGATTGGAATTTCCAAACTGGCTTTGCCAGTCCGGCTTTTTATCAATATCTAGATAATAAGGGTCTTCTTCCGCAATTTGGGCTAAAGATATTAAAGGTTTTCCCATTAGCTTGAAGCAGAGTTCTGTTTTTCTAAGTTTTCGTGAATGGTTACCACCTTTAAAACTTCGAATTCCAATTTATTGTCAGGCAGTGAAATGATAAGGTCATCACCCTTCTGTTTGCCAACTAGAGCGCGACCCACGGGCGATGCCGCAGATAATTTTCTTTCATCAGGATTAACCTCTTCAGGAAAAACCAGATGATACTGAACTTCTTCACCTGTGTTGATGTCGCGAAGAAACAGTGTGCTTCCTAACCCAGAGCGGTCATTGGGGATTTTTTTCAAATCAATAGAAGTGATGTCACTAATTCTTTTTTGTAAAAGAGATATTCTGGATTCCAGAAACATCTGTCTTTCCTTTGCAGCTTTAAATTCTGCATTCTCGCTTAAGTCGCCATGCTCGCGTGCAGTTTTTATAGCTTTGGGTATGTCTACCTGCAATTCGTGATGCGACTCTTTTAACTCCTGATCCAGCTTGTCTACTATGGGAAGTCGCGGCATATCGAATTCATCTCCAAAATTAAAGCGATCCAAATACTTTTCTGATAGCTGTTTCCATCAAGAAAAAGCATTTGCACACGGTTATAAGCCACTACGATATGAAATAAAAGGGTTCTGGGGATTATTTGATGAATCCGGGAAGCCAAATTTCTAAATCATTTTAATGCGAACCTTAATATGAAAAAGGCAGTTCATTGTAGGGGGTGAATTGCTTTGCGGTCAACAAAAATTTATGCTTTGAAAATTAAGACCAAAATGAACTGAGGTCATGTGTGATAGAGGTTTAAATGCTTGACCTGTAAGGAGATAAGCGGATAAAATGATTAATTAGTCTTTTTAGACATAATGTAAGGCTTGAGAGCAGTTATTTTGCTTTTCGAGTATCGATCTTTAGAGTCTAGGGTTACTCTGGTAGAGGTTGAGTATAATTCTAGCAGTTGGGTAAAGTGAAAGAGAAACTTTTAAACTTATTAGAAACAAAGGGAGATTTACCACCTTTATCAGATGTCCTTCTGAATCTGGAAAATCGGGTGAATGACCCCAGTAGTGATATCGAGGAGATTTCTGGCCTCATTCAAACCGAACCGGTTTTGTCGGGGAGGTTGATAAAACTGTCTAATAGCGTGCTTTTTGGCGGCGGAAGAGATGATGTCCATGACTTAAGCCAAGCAATTATGCGGCTAGGGATGAAGATGGTGCTCGATCTGGCTTATACTCTGGAACTTCCGAAAGCTTTTAAAAAGTCTAAATCCTTTGATCATATTCAGTTTTGGAAACATTCGTTGGGAGTAGCCTATTTGTCCAGATCCTTGGCTATCCATATAGGTTCTCAAAAAGAAGATCTGGATGCGAGTTATCTTGCCGGCCTCATGCACGATGTGGGAATTCTTGTTTTTGACTATTTGATACCTGAAGAATATTCAGATTTTATTAAGACTGTGGCGGAGAGTGAAAGAACCTTGGGGGAATTAGAATTTGAAAAATTTGGCATTTCCCATTCCGAGTTAGGTGCAGAATTTATTGGCAAATGGTGGCCGGTCTCAGAAATTGTAGTGAAGTCCGTGAGAAGGCATCATAATCTACCTCCAAAAAAGAAAATCAAACCGGGAGTTCCTCGTTTGGTGAACTGGGCCAACCAAATTGCCAGTAATAATGAGATGCAGAATGGGATAGCTATGCATTTCCATCCTCTGGATGGAAACATTTTCCCGAGGTTAAAATTAAATCAGGAAGAATTGGAAGTAATGGTGGATAAAACTAAAGAAGGGGTAGAAGCTGCCGACATGATCTTAAGAAGTTAGTGATTCGGTGAAGAGAGTTTTACAAATCCGGAAAAAATTGCTATAATTTCGCGTTTAACCCAATAAATCAAATAACTTCCTGAATGGGAAGTAAGCCATTTATGACAGAAAATGTATTTAAAGTAAATTTTCACGGAGTGAGGGGTTCCATCCCCAGTCCTTTAACACCTGAAGAGGTGGAAGAAAAGCTGTTGCGCGCTTGCCAAAAAGCACAGCCAGAGGACTTGAAGGATGAAAATTCCATACGTGATTTTGTCAGTAGTCTTCCTAATGAAATCAAAGGGACTTTTGGGGGTAACTCCTCCTGTGTCTCCATGGAAGTGAATGGCGAACGCCTGATTTTCGATGCAGGTTCTGGAATCAGAATGCTGGGTCAGAGTTTAATGGGTTCCGAATTTGGCCGTGGTCAGGGGAAAGCCAATTTGTTTTTTTCTCATACCCATTGGGATCATATTCTTGGCATTCCCTTCTTCGTTCCTTTTTATATCAAAGGCAACCAGTTCACCGTCAACAGTCCACTGCCAGATATCAGAGAGCGTCTTGAAGGTCAACAGAAACCCGAATATTTCCCCATTCCATTTAGTATTTACGCGTCAGATATTGATTTTGAGGTTTTGGAGAACAAGACAGAACGTAAGATCGGCGATTTGACCGTTACTTGGAAAAGTATGTACCATCCGGGGCAGTGTTATGCATACAGGGTTGATTGCGGTGGTAAATCCGTTGTGTATGCTACCGATGCAGAATATAAAAAATTAGGGTCCGGCGATTTAAAACCAGCTGTTGAATTTTTCAAAGATGCCGACCTTTTGATTTTCGATTCCATGTATACCTTTAGTGAAGGTCTTGAAAAAGAAGATTGGGGACATAGCTCAACTTTTATCGGTGTTGATTTGGCGGTGGAAGCGAATGTAAAACAAATTGCATTCTTTCATCACGAACCTACCTATAGCGATTTTAAACTAGCCGATATTTTCAAACAGACTGAAAAATACCTGAAACTGGTAGCCCCAAAACAGGAACTTAAAATGCTCTTGTCCTACGAAGGCCTTACCATAGACCTGCTTCAAGAATAGTTCAGCGCAAAGCTGAGCACCCTGGGTCTATTCTTTCTACCCCATGTTTAACACAATTTTATCTTCTTTCGCTGCGGCTTCGAGAGCGGCTTGCGCTTCTTCCAGGGGGCGGGTTGAGCTGATGAGGGATTTTAGTTTTTGCTGATGCGATTGGATGATTTTCAGTGCAGGTTCAAAAGGGCCGCACCGCGAGCCTTGCAATCTTATTTCATCCACCACAAGTTGCGTCATATCGAGCCCCGTGGCGGGCAACCCGCAAGTGGTTTTGCAAGCAATTGTTCCCTGCGGCCGCACCAACTTTAAAGCCTGAGTAATACCATCGGGATTGCCCGTGGTATCAACGACCATTTCTGCGCCTAATCCTTCTGTCTCATTATAAACTTTATCCATCGCATCTTCAGGCGCGAAAGCGTGTTGTGCCCCGAATTGTATTGCGCGATTTCTTTTTATTTCACTTCGCGATACGGTAATGGTTTTTATTCCTTTTAATGATGCCGCAAAAATAATAAGGATGCCGAGTCTGCCGGGTCCGATCACCACCAGGGTATCGTCTTTTTGCATTGGTGACATCACGAACGTTTGTAGAGCTGCGGCTAGAGGTTCAGTGAGTGTTGCTATGAGTGGATCTACATTCGAGGGTATTTCATGCAGTGCGCCCGCGGCTACTTTCACTTCATCTGCGAAGGCTCCGCTATGGTTTATGATTCCTGTTACGGTTCGCGTCTGGCAATGTGAGGGCACGCCTTTTTTGCAGGCGATGCATAAATCCTTTTTTTCATAAGCCAAACAGGTGTTGTTGATTTCTGCCGTCACCGATTTGCCTATCCATTTGGGGTCTACTCCATCCCCCGTTTCTGTGACTTGTCCCATAAACTCGTGTCCACAAACATGGGGTAGGGGAACCGGATAGTCGCCATAGAACAGGGCAAGGTCGGTACCGCAAATTCCGGCGTGTTGAACCTGAATGATAGCTTCACCGGGTCCCACCTTTAAGTGTTCGCGTTCGACTAGCTCTATTTGGCCTGGTGATTTTAGTTGCGCAATTCGTGGCATGGCGAGATTTTGGAATTAGAGGAGAAACGGTTTAATGGTTAGGCTTTCCTTTTTGCTTGTCTCTCCAGATAATTAGCCAGTGTTGCAGAAGTTTGATGGGTTGTGTGCCGCGGAATTTGCGGCGTTTGATTTTTGGTGTAGCGTCGTGTTGAAGTTTGGCAATGACAGTGGCCCCCACTGCTTCTTCGATAACGACTCCACGTTGTGCGTGCTCCAGATTTTTGGATTCACAGACACCTCGGAATGACACCACCATCCGGCAGTCGAGAGGCCGGTCTTCATAAATCCGACAGGCACCTTCATCACTCAGGAACGGGCACGGCTGGTTGATGACGAGACGATGCCAGTCCACTTGATCGAGATTTTTACCTGCATCGACTACTTCTTCAACTTTCTTAATTGTTCGTTGTGATTTTTCGACTATCTCGTCCAGGTCGATGCCGTTCTCCTCGGCATTCTTCAGGATGCCGTCCCATTCCATTTGTGTGCAGGTGACCCCTGTGTGACAACAATGGTCGCAACCGCGATGACATTGCAAGGGCGGAACCCCTTCATGATAGACCTTTTCGAGATGCTTCCAGAACATTTTGAGAGGCGAGGTCTTTGCTAATTTTGCCTGGTCTTTAGAAAACTCGACAAGAGTTTCATAAGTTTGTTGTATCTGGTGTTCGGGGAATTTGTGCTGAAGGAATTTGCCCAGCTCATCGGTATGGGTCATACCATAGATGAACATTCCATTTTGATCGGTTTGTAGGGACATGGTTTTTTTGAGAGGTTTTTATATCCAGAAGCTAGAAGATATTTGTATCGCTATAAGGGAATAGACCTATTGGCCTGCAGGGCCTGCCCCGCCTTTTGATTTGGCAACGTATTTCATTTGAAGTTCATAGACCAACTGTTCGAGCAGTTTGTTTTCTTCTGCATTGAGGTTGCCTTGTGTTTTTTCTCTCAGCATGGTCAGCATATCAATGGTCTGATGAACGGCTGGCAGGTTGGTTTCTGTTTTGCCGGTTTCCGGATCGGCGATGTCACCCAAATGATAAAATGCGGACGAAGTTAGCGACATTATAAATGTAGAGAAATCGATCTGAAAAGGTTGTTGGTGTTGATGATCGGCTCCTGCTTCGCCAGGTGTAGAACTTTCCTGGATATCGTGGGTCTCTGCTTCCTCTTCAGAAAGTTGCGAGGACCGGTTGTCCTTTATTACAAACTCATCTCCCTCAGCTTTATTTTCATCACTCATAATTCACCTTCTATAAAAAGATTTTTAAGAATCTTTCTCATCCCCCATTAGGAGTGGAACGGAAAAACCCAGTACAATCATAATGAGTCCCAGCATAAGGGATAAATAGCCACTTCCCTCAATAAATTCCATATAAGTTTTTCCCAGAATCGGCCATTGTCGGATGATGCCAACGACTACAAAAATTGAGCCAAGAGCAAACAGAATCTTTTGGGTGCATTGAATGCTTTTCGCTTCAGTATCTATTTCTTGTGACATAGAAGTGGTAAGGCAATACTACGGCCAATGGGTGTGAAATTGTAGATAAAAAATGCTGGTTGCCGTAAGGGAACAAACTTGGATTGATGTTAGCAAATGGCCCTTTTCATGTCAAAATATTAGTGTTGTTTTACCTGTTCTGATAACATTGCCATATGATGCGATTTATCTTCGGACTATTATTGATAACCACTTTTTTATATGGCTGTTCCAGCCGACGTCTGGCTGTTCAGGCCACCTTGCCTCTTATTTCCAGTCAAATCATTTCGATGCAGGAAGAAAGAGATGCAGATCTTGCTGAAAAAGCTATTCCTGCTAGTCTAAAAATGCTGGAGGGTCTCGCAAAAGAAGACCCGGAGAATATATGGATTTTGCAAAAACTTGCAGAAGGATTTTGTGGGTATGCGTTTAGTTTTCTCGAAGACAGCGAACCTGACCGGGCTTCTGGATTATTTTTGCGCGGCAAGGACTATGCGTTCCGTGCTTTGGAGATTCAGAGCAATGGTAAGGCGTGGAGAGGACTTTCTTTGGATGAGTGGTCCAAAAGATTGGCAGAGGTAACCCCTTTGGAGCAACCGGCATTATTCTGGGCAGGGCAATGTTGGGGAAGCTGGTTGTCATTGAACTTGGATTCGGTGGAGGCTTTCAGCAGTTTGCCTCGAATAGATGGAATGATGAACCGTGCAGTTGAGTTGGACCCGGATTTTCATTATGCGGGGCCACATTTGTTTTTGGGTGCCTATTATGGAGGGCGAAGTCCAATGTTAGGGGGTAACTCGGACAAAGCCAGAAACCATTTCGAACAAGCACTGAGAATAACGGAGGGAAAATACCTCCTGGTTTCATTTCTCTATGCCAAAACTTATGCGGTACAAAATCAGGACCAGAAACTATTCAAAGCACAATTAGAAAAAGTTCTCGAAGCTTCAGATGATATTTTGCCTGAACAACGTTTGGCCAACCAGATTGCAAAGCGAAAAGCGGCAGTCTTACTAGGGAAAATTGATGAACTATTTTAAATCGTCTTTATTTTGTTTTCACGCGCTGTTTTTTACAACAGTTTTTGTGCTGGTTGGTTTAAATTCCAATGCTCATGCTGAAAAAAAACATACCATCAAGTTTGCCACTTTGGCTCCCGAAGGCTCCTCGTGGATGAAGTCATTACGTCGGTTTTCTGGGAAAATAAAAAAAGCCACCGAAGGAAATGTTTCGTTTAAATTTTATCCAGGCGGAGTGTCAGGTGATGAAAAAGATGTGATACGAAAAATGCGTATCGGTCAGTTACATGGGGCAGGTTTTACGGGGGTTGGGTTAGGGGCAATTCTTCCGGAGGTGAGGGTACTCGATTTGCCGTTTCTCTTTCAGTCGGATCAAGAAATAGAGCACGTTTATCAGGCGATGAACGATTACTTCGTCGAGCGTTTTGAAAAGAAGGGCTACATTTTGTTAGGCTGGGTTCCTGTTGGGTGGATTCATTTCCTATCACAAAAGCCCATTCAAACAGTGGCCGATCTGCGTGAATCCAAACCCTGGTTATGGGAAGGCGACCCGTTAGTGGAGGAGGCTTATGAGGGCATGGATGTCCAGCCCATTCCACTTTCGATAACGGATGTATTGCTTTCTTTGCAGACGGGTATGGTGGATACGGTGTACTCCTCCACTCAGGGAGCACTGGTTTTGCAATGGTTCTCTAAAGTGAAGCATATTACACGCTTACGAATGGGCTATGCGACAGGTGGCGTTTTAATATCAAAGAAAAAGTTTAAAAAACTTCCTCCCGCTTATCAGGAAGTACTAAAAAAAATCGGTTCGGAATGTTTGACGGAGTTATCGACGGTTATTCAGAAGGATAATTTGAAAGCCGAAAAAGTATTAGAAAATAATGGGATTAAATGGGTGCCGCAACCAGACCCTGCGGCTATAAAAATGTTTCAGCAAGCGGGCGCAACAGCCAGGCAAAACTTAATCGGAAAACTGTTTTCGCCGGAATTGTTAAACAAGGTGTTGCGGCATTTGGATGAAGTTCGATGAAAAGAGGGTTGTGAAGGTTGCTTAAAAAAAGGTTTCGATTTTCGCTTTTTTTCTAAGTTCTTCAACATAGCTGGCAACTTGCTTTTTGGCTTCTTCAAGAAATAGATACTTTTGAATTCCCGGTTTCATTTCATCAAAGGGGGCTGTTTCAGAAGTTTTAGTTTCTATGAGTTGAAGCACGTGAAATCCAAACCGCGTTTTTATTTTTCCTGAAATTTCTCCGGGTTTTAACTTTCCGGCAGCTTCATCGAAGCTGGCATCGAAGACCCCTTTATAGATAAAATCCAAATCTCCCCCGTTTTCCCGGGATGATTCATCATCGGACTGGTTTTTTGCCACTTCTTCAAAGTCGGTCCCTTTTTTTAGATCGGCAATTACCTTGTCGATTTTTTCTTCTGCTATTCGTGCAAAATATTCTTTATTTTTTTTCAACTCTTCAATAGTTTGGTTTCGCAACGCCTCAGGTGGAAAAAATGCTGCGAGGATATGTCGTGTGTGATATGCCTCGGGGCGCACAAATTTAGGCTTGTTATTGTCGTAATATTTTTTTACTTCTTCATCGGAAATATTGATCTTTCCTTTTATCTGTACGTTGAGCAATTGACGAGCATTGATGTCAATTTGCATTGATTTTTTTATGTCTTCCAGAGTTATATTTCTATCTTTTAGTGCTTTCGTAAAATCTTCTTCGGAAGAGTAGGATGCACGAAGCGATTTCATTTCCTTGTCGATTAACTCGCTATCTATTTTTAGATTTTCTTTTTCCCCTTGCTGATTGACCAATTCTCGTACCACTTCTTTTTCAATCAAGTCTTTTGCAATACTGGTTTTTTCTTTCACGGTCAGAGGACGAGGAACCGTTCTTAAAATTTGATTCAGTCGAAACTCGATATATTTGGACTCGATTTCAACTCCGTTTACACGGGCAACCAGTTTTGGGATATCGATATTAAGTTTGGGTGCCGGGCGCGTTTGCGCTTTGATATTTCCGAGGAAAATGAATGAGAAAACTAAGCTGAGAACTAATGCAGGATAAATAGTACGAGTTGTCATGGGTCTACTTATTTGAAATGTTATTAAGTCAGAATGGTGTGAGGATATCATCCATGAAATTAAGTTGCAATACCTCAAATTGACTGATTAGCAAGGCTGTGGGAGAATCCAAAGTTATATGATGTCAAAAATTTCAAAAACCTCACAATCCAGAATTAATTTGATCGCCTACGCTTGCCTGTTTGCTTCGGGTATGGCGACGTTGGTCTATGAACTGATTTGGTTTCGTTATCTGACTCTTATTTTTGGAGCAACTTTATATGCTTTGAGCGCTGTATTATGTGCCTTCATGCTGGGTCTTGCGGGCGGTGCCTGGGGGATGGGGCGTATCCTTGCAAAAGGTAACGGATCGAAGCGACTGATTCTATGGTATGGCATTTTTGAAGGATTGATAGGATTGTATGCCTTGTCCTTTCCGCTAGGATTGGAATTGTTGGAAAAAATTTATCCTCTAGTATTGCCAGCAGATGGACAAGCCGGACTTGGGCTCCATATCATGGAGTTCCTGTTGGGTACGCTTTTGATGCTTCCCGCTACTTTATTAATGGGAGCGACACTTCCATTGGTCAGCTGCTGGGCTGTGGGAGATGAAAGACGACAGGTTTTTTCCACAGTTTCTCTTTTGTATGGGTGGAATACTATGGGCGCCGTTTTTGGCTGTCTTTTTACGCAATTTTTTGCGATTCAGCTATGGGGAGTTCAAGGGGCGATCAGGTTCGGTGTGTTGCTCAATGTTCTGGTATTTTTGGTATGTTTTGTTTGCGGACGTATTTTTTATCAGGTAGAGCCGCCGTCTTCCAGCGTAAAACAAGAAAACAACAGTTCTACTACTGATGAAGACACTGGAAGCATAAATCTTTTGATTTTTGTGATGTTTGCCTATTCCGGTATGGCATCCCTTTCCAGCGAAATTCTCTGGACGAGGATTCTAGTTTTTCCCATGGGAACAACGCTTTTTTCTTTTGCGCTGATTCTTGCCACCTTTTTGTCTGGCATCGCGCTTGGCAGTCTAGTTGCCAGGAGGCTGCTCGGTGAGTCCAATTGGATATTAAAATTTATCCTGATTGAGATTTCTATTGGATTGGTCTGTATTGGAATTTTACCCCTGCTGGAGAACCTGACCGAGTGGACTTCGCTGGCAGATCAATTTTTTTATAGTATAGAAAATTCTCAAGAGAAAACACTCTTCATTAGATTTCTTTTTGCATTTGGTTTGATGTTCATTCCCACTTTTGGTTTTGGCCTGTTGTTCCCGCTGGCAAATCATATTTATTCGTTTCGGTTGCAAGCAGTGAGCAAATCCATTGGCAATGTCTACTCCATTAATACATTGGGTGGAGTGCTGGGAACCATATTGACAACGTTCGTATTTATTCCTCTCTTTGGCATTCGCTTATCAATTTATCTGATTTATGCTGTGTTGATTTTGTTTGGAGTTTTTGCGCTAGCAAAATATCGAAAACAGAATCCAGTTCTAATATCGGCTTTGGTATTGGTTGTGTTGATAGTCGGAAAAACGGTTTTTGTGCCCCAGATAGAAACAGGGAAATCAGGGGTTCATAATCTTGCCCGATTGGAAATAAATGTTCCCGAAGAGAGAATAAAGCTGCTTGACTATAAGGAGGGGGAGTTTTCCACGATCAGCGTGGTGGAAGATACTGAATCTGGGGCACGAACCATTTATTTGGATGGGTTCAGCACCGCTACGGTTTCCAGATCCTTTTCCGGAAGTACTTATATGCAGGCTATGGGGTTTGTTCCCATGGTGCTTCATCCAGAACCAAAAAATGTTCTGGTGATTGGATTCGGAACCGGTAACACCCTGGGTATCGCCTCCCTGTTCCCGAACGCGAATGTCCATGGAGTGGAGATCGATAAGAATGTTTTAAAATTTTCAAAATGGTTTTCCGATTGGAATCACGATGTTTTAAAGCGGCCCAATACGAAAATGTTTATCCAGGATGGACGAGCTTTTTTGCGTTGGTCGAAAACTCGCTATGATGTCATCATCATGGAGCCAATGTCCCCATTGCAGGCAGGCGTCGTTAATCTCTACTCTAAAGAATTTTATGAGCTGGCTTTGGATCATTTGGAAGAAGATGGGATTCTGGTACAGTGGCTACCGTTACATCTGGTAGGGCGTGAGGATGCTCGATCCATTACCCAGACTTTCAATAATGTGTTCCCAGAATCTTCTGTCTGGAACAGTTTTTTGACCCGCATTGTTCTTTTAGTAGGATCGCGTGAAAAAGTAAATATTGATAGAAAACTTTTCGATACCAAATTGAAAAACCCGGAACTAAAAAAAGTTGCGGAAGAAATGAAAGTCATGTCTTTTTTGGACTTCGCCGATTTTTTTATTACGGATGGTAACCGCTTATCTGCTTTTCTGGCGAATGCAGGTGAAATATCTGATGACCGGCCGATTCTGGAATTTTCTACAGTATCTCTTTTACCGCCTTTAAAATGGGAAACAGATGAAGTTTTTTTAAATATGTTGCGTCACCGTATAAACCAGAGTCCTCCTGTAACGGGAATGACCTTGCAAGAACGGGAAGTATTTGATCGTGATTTTAAATTGAGAACCGCACAAAGACTGGCGGTGTTCTCGCGCAGGTATCAGGGGCCAGGAGCAGAAGCTTTTGCGAGGCGCAATTATTTTTCTGGATTGGAAGAAATGAACATTTACTTTGATTCCTTTTCAAAACCACAAGTTCATTTGGATGCAGCCCAATGGCAAAGATGAAAGGTCTTTTGAAATTCAGTGGTGGCGATAAAATTCTGATTGCTCTTTGTATTTTGTTCAACGCCGGACTTTTTTATTATTTTGGTTCAGGTATGGGGCAGGGCAGTTGGGTGGTGATTGAGGTAGATCAAAAAAGAGTTGCTCGCTATGCCCTGTCTAAAGACCGAATTACCCATGTCGAAGGGCCGTTGGGTATAACCAAGATTGAAATTCGCGATGGAAAAGCACGAATTTTACGGTCCCCCTGCAAGCTGAAAGTTTGTATAAAATCGGGTTACATCCAATATGCAGACCGAATTTCAGTTTGTCTCCCTAATAGGGTAGTCGTGAGAATTGAAGGTAATGCCGAAAGAGGGCTGGATGCAGTAGTGAGTTGATCTTGAAGAAAGTAGTTCCAAGCGGGGGACTGATTTGCAATTGGGGGCTGGTCACTGAAGCTCTTTTTTGTTAGCCTCTCATACTCTAAGTCTATAGAACGTAATCGCAAACCTTTAAGTAAATTATATTTTGCCTTTTTTAGAATCTAAAAAACTGGATTTAATATTCAAACTGCTGATCGGGATTGACCTGATTGCCATGTTGATTATTTTTATTCATGCTCGTATTTGGCCAGATTTTCCGTTTCCCCATATCGGATCTAGATTGAATAACCCATTTATGTTTTTTCTCATTCTTTTGATTTTGCGGGGATGGGTCAACTCAGATTTTCGAGGAAAACAACTTTCTTTGATAAAAAGGGTTACAACGGAGGAGCCCATCCGCATCTACTTTTTCTCTATCCTTTTAATGATGCAGGTTGGATTGGAAATAATGTGGTTTCGGCATCCGTGGGATTTTTTTTGGAACCTGAATGCTGAAAAAGGCTATGGAACCCTCTTTGCCACGGCACAACTATTTATTTTAGGGATGGTTGTGCTTATTACTGCACGTGCAGATTATGGCGAGAGTGCCCCCTGGGGTGAAAAACTTCCCTGGTTCATGGTCGCTTTCGTATACTTTTTTATTGGTCTGGACGATTGTGTGGGTATCCACGAAAACTTTATTGCAATTGGAGGGAAACTGGCTCTTGATTCGGTAATGTTTCATTTTATTCACGAATGGTTATGGTTTTATGGCCCTGTTGCTGTGGTAGTGGTGATATTTTTTGCGAGATTTTTTTTGCAACGCTTTTCTTATTCCCCAAAAATAATGGGTATGATGTTTGTGGCCCTGACGTTGTGGGTTGGGGTTCTGGTTCTCGAAGGTCTTTCAAAAAAAGTAGTCGATCCTTTGAGTTATGATTACACTCGAATATTGATCGGGATCGAAGAAGGTTTTGAGATGCTGGGGGCAACGCTTTTTATTATAGGGTTTAGTAAGCATCTTAAAAATTTGCAGGAAAAATCTGGTCCTAAGTTTTGATTCCGATTTTTAGCGCAGGCGGTTCAATACGGCTAAAACATCTTGATATCTTGGGAGGGCCAGATTGCCGTTATTGTAGGGGGTAATACTGTCCAGTTTACCACTTCCTAGTTCTGTTAAAATTTGTTGAATAGTTTGAGTTTGTTTGCCTTCCTGATTTTTCCTGTATTTAACCTGTCTCAAAATCCAGCCACATATTTCAAGTTGGCCTTCTTCAATGAAGTGTTCCACATAGCGCACATCGATTTCGGTTTGACCGAGTATCAATATGCTTCGCTGCCGGGTTTGAATGACGTAATCTTTTTTTCCGCGGTGAAAACTTAGAGAAGAAAGATCGCGATCTCTCTGTTTGACAGGAGGGAAAGCAAACCGGATTTCTATTTTTCGGTCTGTAGGATTTTCTTTTACAATTTTTTTTGCTTTTTGTGTGACTTCCGTTGGACGAAAATAATCCATAGCGATGACTCGATCGGCGGAATCAAAGTAGTCGCCGCTTCCACCCATTACCAGAAGGGTGCTGACTCCAAAAGCTTTATATAGTTCTTCTACTCGATCCACTAATGGGGTGATGGGTTCTCGGTCGTTTGCAATCAATGCTTGCATCCTGGCATCGCGGATCATGAAATTGGTTGCGCAGGTATCTTCATCCATTAAAAGAAGTGAAGATTCTGCTTCGAGTGCTTCAACAATGTTAATCGCTTGAGATGTCGATCCGCTGGCGGATTGGGTGGAAAAATTTTCTGTAGATGAAACCAGCGGTAAATCATCCATGAATCCAGATATATTTATTGGTTGTGCAGATCGACCATCCTCTGCTCTAATTTTTACTGCTGTGGGGTCAGTGGCTATTAGTTCTCTTCCGTCACCTGGCGTATGCGGGTAAACAGCATTTTGGATAGCGTTCAACAGGGTGCTTTTGCCATGGAAGCCACCCCCGACAATCAAGGTGATTCCTTTGGGTACTGGCATTCCACTCACTTTCCCTTTGTGGGGGAGGTCTATCTCTGCCCGTAACCCATCGGGGGAATGAAATGCGATGCAATTTTTCTTCAGAGGCAAGTCGCTGATCCCTGATTCGCGTGGAAGGTGGGAGCCGTCGGCAACAAATGCCACCCAGCCATTCTTAGATAGTGTGTCCCTTAAGGCGAAATAGTCTTCCAGCGTTTTTATGGAATTTTGTATTTGTTTTAAATCGAGTGAGTTTGCTGATAAGGACTCTTCCCACACAGAGGGAAGTAATTCTGAAAACAAGCGGACGCATTCTTGAGCAAGGACACTGCGCCCGTTTCCTGGCAATCCGGCAAATAAGATCAGGGTTATCGAATCATTTCTGATATTTATGCCGCTTCTTAAGATTACTTTTTGGCTTGGAGATTGAACGGAGATTTCTCCGCTTCTTCCTGACCCAGTGACACGCCTCTTCAATGTTGAAACTTTTTTATGAACAGCTCTTAGTAGATGATCTTCCAGTGCAAGTTTTTTAATCGAGGTGTCATAGAAGGTAGCTGGGAAACCCACTTCAGATAGCTTTGTCGATAAGGATAATCGCGAAGGAGCTGCAAATGGGTCCCCTTGCACATGTTCAAAGCGCAACGTAAAAGGAGGAAACTGGAAACTTTCCCCCTGTAGTGTTTTGTAAGATTTGTAGCCCTTGCCATTTAAAGAAATCAAAAGATCATACAGATCCTTAGGGATGGTAGAAGACATCAGGAATAATTCCCCGCAAACCCAGCGGCCGAGACACCCGTGGGCAGATAATTTCTGGCGATATCAATCACCTTATCTCTATAGGATAGATGAATAGATTCTGGCAGGGCATTTTTCATGATAGCGGGAAGAGAGGTTTTTTTGGTTTTTGATCCATCGGAAGTCCCATCTCCTAATATGAAATGATCGATGATAACTGCTGAAGCTCCTGCGGATTTTAATCTGCGAAAAAAAAGTTCCGCATTGTCCAAAGGGTGCAGAGGCGAAAGGCAGATCACTGTAAAAATTCCACGCGATGAAAGTTGTTCTAATGCTCGAATTCGGGAGTCGATACTGCATGGAGGTGGTGGCAGGCCAGGAAGCCGGTCACGGTCTCCTTCTATGGAAATATGGGCTCTTAACTTACAACTCTGGGATAGTTCTTTAATGAGATCTGCGTCCTCTAATATAGTGGAAGAGTGCGTCTGTAAGATGATTTCATCTGGAGGCGTTATTCGCATTGCCTGCAGCACTTTCCGGGTGATGCGATATTTTTTTTCAGCCGGCTGCCAGGGGTCGGTTGAACTGGACATGAAAATGGAGAAAGGCATGGATTGTTTATGAGCCCAGGACTTTTCCTTATCTACTGTTTTAGAATATAAATCGTTGGTTTTGACATCCACAAAGCTTCCCCATTCACGTCCCCGGGTTATCCAGGTGTTGAAGCGGACGTAGCACCCATGACCGCAGGAAGAGTTCCCGAATCCGCAACCGCTATAAGGGTTTAGAGAATGAGAACAAACACTTTTCAGGTATCCCGTGGTGCGTGTCAGAATCGATTTGTTTTGAACCGTGTTTATCTGCACATTTTTTGAGGGAGAGATAGTTTTAGGGAATTTTATTCCATTGAACTGATGCAAGGTTTGTTTTGAAATCAGGAGATGGTTTTAAAAAAGCTTTGTAGCCGCCTGTGCCGTTGCTAGGTTGAAAAATCTTCCATTGCTCTGCGGGGAAATTATCAATTTCTGTAATTTTCACCCTTTTATCATCCGTTTTGGTTAGGACAAGATAACCTCTTGTTTTGCCGAAAAAAAATTGCCCATATAAAGTCACGGTTGTTCCTGATGGGCCGTCAAGACGCAGCGAATATTCACCTTTGCAAAAACGGTTTCGCATATCGCTAAGATTAGAAAGGTCTTTCTTGATGCGTAGATATGTGTTGCAAAGTCGGCCCTTTACTAGAATTTCGTCGAAGTTTTCAATTTTTTTGAAAAGAACTAATTCGGTATCAGGTTCATATCCCAAACCAGGGGCAGCGAAGCCAATAAAAAATATAAAGACGGTCAGAATTGTTTTAAATTTCATAAGAAGTACCTTGTTTTTAGTTACCTTTTATTTTAAGACAAAATGTTGTATTCTGCAAAGTCTGTCCGAGTTTTTAATTCCCCGTGAGTACCTTTAATGGATTGATTTTAAAGGTTAATTTTGAGATATCTTCAGTTAGTAATGAAAAATTATCCCGCTAAATATTTATTGATAGGAAGCATCGCCTCCGCCGGAATTTTTATTTTGGATGCTTTGCTTCCTTTAGGTATTGCCGATGGCATGCTCTATGTTGCCCTCATATTGCTCGGTATGATGGCGCGAAACCGAAAGCTTATAATCATTGCCGCTATTGTAAGCTCGGTATTGAACTTGCTGGGATATTTCTTTTCGCCGCCGGGAGGAGAGCTGGTAAATGTTATCGCAAACAGAATATTGGCTTTCTTAACTATTTGGAT
>JBLFWU010000011.1:0-68101 GCA_047610985.1 Nitrospinales bacterium
TCCTTCACGGCTTACAGCTATATGCCGGAGAAAAAGAAAAAGAAATAAGTCGTCCCATGGATAAAATTTTTGACAAGCTTCCCTACGATACTCTTGAGGATATCAAGTTTTTGCACCTGCTTGCGGGTGCGGTGGCGATAGGCCTCGCAATCATTGCCGCCTACTATTTTACTTTGTTCAGTGCCACCAACACAGAGCTAACCGGGCTTGTCAAGAAAAAGGAAACCGCAGAGCGCACATTGAAACGACATAAGTCTATCGTTAAAAAAGGGGATTCGGTCGAAAAAAATTTAGCGCGAATATCGGGCCAATTGGATGCTTATAAAAAACAGATGCCCGTTGCTGATGATCTGCCTAGATTGCTAGAAAAAGTTTCGGGTTTTGGGGAAAATCGAAAAATCGAATTATTGAATTTTACTCTCGCAGAAGGTTCGGTGAAAGACTTTTATAAAGAGATCCCCTTGCAAATAAGAATGCGAGGAGATTTATGGAGCACACTGGATTTTTTTGAATACATGCAAAACCTTTTACAACTTGTAAGTTTTGAGAATTTAAGCTTTGAGACATTACAGGTTCCGGTGGTAGGGCCAAACGGTCCAACAGGGCAGAATGCTTTCCTTTTGCAAACGGTGATGACTGCAAGAACATTCTCCTTTATAGAAGGTTCGGATAAAAGACCTGTGGTTACTAAAAAACCACCTGTAAATAAGAATGTAAAAAAGAAGAAAAAGAAATCTGGGCATTAATGTTAGCGGAAACAGTTTGATGGAAACGTCTAAAGATTATGAAAGAAATTAAAAAAACATATTTCCTTGTTTTATTTTTAACCTGTGTTTCGGTGAGCTATTTGCTTTCGGGGCAAGCCTTGGCCAAAACGGGTGCAATGCCAGCGGGAATTAAGGTTCAAAATAAAACCCTCGGGAAATTATTTTGGCTTAGCGGTTTGAACAATCGTTATCTTGATGTGGAGTCTGCTTTAGAGCAGCAGGAAAATATTGATCCGCAGGCATTAAAGGCAAATCAGACCGGGTTTGCCAAAAATCTTCTGCGACATGGAGATGGCGCAAACCATATTCGAATAAATATTAAAAAAGCTTTTCGTAAAAGGTTCAGTCAAGAGCATACGGAAGCATCTATGAGATGGTTCAATAGTCGGATCGGTCGTAAAATTTTAAAAGCGGACAGCGAAGCTATCTCACCTGAGAATGGAAAAGAACGTGAGAAGTTCGCAAAGGGTATTATGAATGCGCCCCCGAGTGAGTCGCGTTTATTGGTAGTGGAGAGGATAGAATCTGCAGGAACCTTGTCGCCGAATATAAAATCCCTTTACCTGGCCTATGTTGAAGCAATGTTCCCATTCAACAACCTGTTGCAGGGAAAACGGCTTGTCAAGGTAGTGGGAATGTTGAAGGATGAAGTGATTGAGCCTATCCGCGAGCAGGTATTGCATCAAAAACTATTTGCTTACCGAAATATAAGTATAAAAAATTTAAAGAGCTATGCTTCTTTTCTTGAATCTAGTGCAGGACGCTGGTTTGTTTTGTCCGAGTTGCAGGGGTTTACTCAAGGAATAAAAAAAGCCTTGGTCGATGTTCATAAGGTGCAGAGAGAGTTATTAATTGAAATTGATGAAGGCGGTCCTGAATTTCCATTATTACGAGAACTCGCTCCTCCAGGTCAGCGGTACCTATTAGTTCAACTCCGCGATCCATTCAAACCCCTTTTCACCGATGATGGGCCGGTAGAGAAACCGAAATCTCCGCTGTTGCCCAGCGCACGTCAATTTGGGAATGAGCTGGAAAGTATTCCATCCATTGCCCTGTATGTAATGAGAAAAATTGAAACGAAACGTCCCGAGCTATTCAGAAAAATGAAACACTATGAACGCCTATTCAATAGCAAGGAAGAGCTTGAAGCCATGAGCGATGATGAATATGCTGATGCAGTGGAAACTTATCGAACCATTCTGGAAAATGCCGGCGAAACAAAAGTTCCAATAAGTTCTTTGCAGTTGGAATATGCAACCTTACGGTTGACGGGAGTTATTTCAAAAAATTCAAAAACCTTAGCCTTAATAGAAACGTCTGACAGTAAGGGCCATGCGGTAGGAAAAGGAGATATCATTGGCCCAAAATTTGGGTTCGTTGATGAAATCCAGCCCGAGAGAATCATTGTTATTGAGAAATCTCGTGACTATCTGGGGAATATTTTAACTCGCCAGAAAACCATTGAGTTTTCACAAAAAATTTAGAAGAGGATAGAAGGAGCTTATGAAACAGAACTTGTTCAAAAAATCCTTGTTATTTATATTATGTTTTGTTGCCACAAGCTGGGGGCAACCGAATGTTGTTCCGGCACAGGTATCTAAATCTCCAGCAAGTATTGTTGCTTTGAATACCGATTCGATGGGGAGCGAGAACGCGGTCGTCACTATAGAATCATCGCAAGCCGTCCAATACACTGCATTCAAACTACTGAACCCTCTTCGTTTGGTGCTGGACTTTCCAAATATGCAAAAGGGAAACCTCTCAGGCAAAATGCAGGTGAATAAAGGGCTGGTTGATTCTATTCGCCCCCTTCATTTTGAAGAAGCAGGTGTGCTGCGGTTGGAAATCGCGCTTAATAAGGCGGCGGATTATGAAATTCAGAAGCCAGACAAAAATACTCTGGTCGTAAATTTGCAAGCAGTGGCTTTGGAAATGGCGAAAATTACAGAAAGTACGTCTGAAAATAAAGCGGTTAAAAAAACAGATCAGAAAGAGCATAAAGATGCAGCGACCATACTGAGCGAAGCCAAAGAAGTTCACGATGATACCTGTTACCCCATGTTATATGGGAAAAAAGAAACCATCACTCTTGATTTTCAAGATGCAGATGTTCGCAACTTAATTCGTATTTTTGCTGATATCAGCGGATTCAATATCATTCTTTCTCCAGGATTGAGCGGCAATGTCAATATGCGGCTGACAGATGTTCCGTGGAATGAGGCCATGGAAGTGATTCTTGCCAACAACGCTTTGGGTAGGGAGTGTTTAGGAAATAATATTGTGCGCATTGCAACCCAGGGCACTTTGGCCGCAGAAGAATCTGCGCGCACAGCGAAAAAAGCTCGAATTGCTACCGATCTCGCGATCCAAAAAAATGCAGAGGATCTGGTTACGGAAGTGGTGCGAATCAATAATGCCAGTATTGCAGACCTTTCAGTCAGTCTTAATGCATTGAAAAGCACAAGGGTGGATGCTCGTATTACGGTAGATGCCCGTACCAATACCATTATACTGAATGACCTTCGCCAGCACGTCGATGATATGTTAGAAACCATCCAAGTGCTGGATATCGCAACAGCGCAGGTATTGATTGAAGCCAAAATTGTCGAGATCAGCAAATCTTTTTCCCAGGCCTTGGGAATCCAATGGGGCTTCACCGGAAATATTACTCAAACTTTGGATACAAGGGCTACTTTACAAGGTGCGCCCTCTGGAGACATAGCGGCTACAGTAGCTGGCGCAGCAGGGGGCGCAGCTGCTGTCACTGCTACGACCTCAGATTTTCTGGTCGATTTAGCCCAGGCAAGCAGTGTTGGTGCTGGAAGCGTAGCTGGATTCGGATTGACAGTGGGCAATGTAATTAATGAATTGGCTCTTAATTTGCAATTGGAAGCAATTGAGACACAGGGCAAAGGGCGTATACTATCTAGTCCGAAAGTAACGACTGCCGACAATAAAGAAGCGAGGATAAGAAGTGGGCGTCAAATTCCTTATCAGACGGTTTCAACAGACGGAACGACAATAGAGTTTATCAATGCTGAGCTTAGTATGACTGTCGTGCCACATGTGACTTTTGATGAAAAAGTTTATATGACCATTGATACTACAAATAACGCAGCCGATTTTTCGAATCTGGTAAACTCAGTTCCGACTATTACGACCAAAGAAACGCATACGGAAGTATTGGTGGGAAATGGTGCTACCACGGTGCTCGGGGGCATCTATACGAGCAACGTAACTGAAAGTGAAAAGGCGGTTCCTTTTTTCTCCAAGATCCCTTTCCTCGGTGTTTTGTTTAAAAGCTCTAGTGAGGCTGAAACCATTAACGAACTTCTTGTTTTTGTGACTCCAACCATTGTTGACAATGGGAACAATTAGCCTGCATATTGTATGAGTGAATAGGTTGAGTTTCTTGTTGTTGAAGGAGAGCTTTGTGAATTAAACTGGAGTTTTAAAATCCACACCCCACCTAGCCTCCACTCAGAGGGGAGGAACGCTTTATTCCCCCTCCCTTCATAAGGAGGGAATAGGGGAGGATTTGATGGTACTTCCAATCCACAAATAAATCATAATCCTCAAAATAAAGTCTTTTTTCTATGCAACGTTTAAACATTGACCTAGGCGAAAGAAGTTACGATATTCTCCTTGGCTCGAGGCTTCTCGACCGTACAGGGGAGCTTCTTTCTCAGGTTCTTCAACCCAGTCGCATTATCTTAGTCACTCACCCTTCTCTTTTTCGACTCTATGGCGAAAAAGTATTAGCTGGACTCAAAAAGCAAGGCTGGATCGCAGATATCATTGAAGTGCCGGAAGGCGAAGCCTCAAAATCCCTACAACAGGCGGAAATTATTTATGATCGGCTATTGGATTTCAATTGCGATCGAAAGTCCGTTTTAATTGCATTGGGGGGCGGTGTCATCGGTGATCTGACTGGGTTTGTGGCAGCCACTTACCAACGTGGTATTCCATTTGTTCAGGTGCCGACCACATTACTTTCTCAGGTAGATAGCAGTGTCGGAGGCAAAACGGCTGTCAACCATCCCAAGGGGAAAAACATGATTGGCGCATTTTATCAGCCTCGCCTTGTGGTTGCCGATTTGGATGCATTACAAACTCTTCCGCAAAACGAGTTTCGTGCCGGGCTTGCCGAGGTCATTAAATATGGTGTCATTTCTGATTCTATTCTTTTCGAATATCTGGAAAATAATGCAGAAAAAATTCTACAGCTGGATCATGAATGTCTCGCCCATATTATTAAAACTTCATGTGCGATCAAGGCCGAAGTAGTAGAGAAAGACGAGCGTGAAAGCCATTACAGAATGATTTTAAATTTTGGCCACACACTGGGGCATGCCATCGAAGCTTTGACAGGTTATTCAAAGTTCGTCCATGGAGAAGCTGTGGCAATTGGAATGGTTCATGCGGCGAAATTATCTTGGCAACTTGGAAAATGTAAGGATGAGGTTCCAAAACGGTTGTGTGAACTGATAAAAAAATGCGGTTTGTCCAGCCAGTGGCCCGACCTGGATTCGCAGGCGGTTATTGAATGCCTTTACCATGATAAAAAAACTATGAACCATAAAATTAAGTTTATCCTGGTTAAAGAAATAGGAAGCGTCGAAATTGTCGAAGATATGTCGGAAGCGGCGATCTTAAAAATGTTGGAATCAAAAGTTTAACCACACCCACCGATGAACCGAGTGCTTCACAAAATCATCTTTCTTACTTTTGGGGCGATTCTTTTACACTTGTCCAGCGATGGTTGTGAGGCGGCAGTTTATAAATGGAAAGATGAAACCGGGAAAATCCATTTTACTGACGACCCCAACCGTGTACCCGAAGTATTTAGAAAAGAACATTTTAAGAGAAAACGCCCTCCCGCTATACAGAAATCAATAAGTCCGGTAAAACCCGAAGAGAAGTCTATTTTGAAAAAAGAAGGAATGGCTCCAGAAAACGAAGAAGATACAGAAAAAGAAGGGTCCAAAAAAGATGAAGGGCTAACAGCAGCTGAAAAGTCAGCGGCTCAAGCCCTCATTGCTTTTTTTGAAGAAGATATTCCGCGTTATGATGAAATTTATAAAATACCTCCTGGATACAGGCTTAATGGTATTCGGAAATGGAAAACACTTCAGAGGACAGCAGTAGCTACGATTCCTCAGAAGAAGGCATTGGTTGAACAGGTTTCTGTTTCTGAACGTCCTCTATTTAAAGAAATAACTGTTTTTTTGAAAAAAGCTATTGAAGCAGACGAAGAAGTTGCAACGTATGGAGCATTAATCAGCAAAAATACTCGTCCACGGGTCAACAAACTTTCTAGTCGTCTCAACGCGCAGGCAGCAAGTGAAGAAAAGTTTATCGAGCAACTCGAGGGAGCTCTGGAGGCTCCCGATGATCTAGAAAAAAAATAGTTATCTTCAGAAGAAAAAACCTCTGCTCTTGATAGGCTCTCTCTCAAATTAGTTAATTGCATCACTTAATTAATACATAGCGTATTCCCAAAAATATGCCCGGAAAACGTAAAAGGTGTATAAATTAAGATAAAGCCGGTTTATAAGATGTAAATATTTAAACCCCCTTGTTTGTGGGAGGGTGATTTTTTATCCAACCATAAATTATTGAAAATAAAGATCTATTTCCTCCGCCTTTAGTTTGGAGGAAATTTTGGCCCCTATTTTGCTATCACCTGTATTGAGGATAAACAGAGGAAACTGAAATGTTACTCATAAGAAGGTTAAAAGGATCAAAACGTTTCCTTGAGTCTGAAAAAGGTTTCACCTTAATCGAAACAATTGTAACCATGGTGATAATAGGAATAGTTACAGCAATGGCAATTCCAAATTTTTCAAAATGGAAAGAAAAGCACGAGATCGATGGTCAGGCGCAAAAAGTATATTTTGACTTGATGCTGGCTCGCACCGCTGCTGTAAAAACTAATAATGATGTGCGAGTTGCTTTCAACTTGGTTGCCAATACTTATACCATTCATGAAGATAACAATGGCGATGGTGCGGTAAACGCTGGCGAAAAATTTAAAAATGCATTACTGGAAAATGATGTGCAGTTTGCTTACAACGTGGGTATCACAGATACAGACGGCAATGCGGTTACCTCTGCCGTTTTGTTTGGTGGGGGTCAAGTGGTTGTGTTTGATTCCCGGGGGCAGGCTAGTGCCAGTGGAAAAGTATTATTATTACACGTGAATGATATTGGAGTTACCGATGACCGCGCTCGCTTGATTTCTGTTTTGCAAGCTACGGGAAGTGTGGATTATTGGAAGTATAGTGCAGCTGATAATCCTCCCTGGAAATGAAAATGAAAAATTTAATCTCTAGAACTAATTTATTGCAGATAGGCCGAAACCAGAAAGGCTTCACCTTGATAGAAGTGATGGTGAGCATGGTGATTCTGTCGGTCGGCCTCTTCGGTCTCATAAAATCTGCCGACTCTGTTATCTTCTACCAGAATAACTCCAGGCAGGTCACCGAAGCCACGATGAAGACGACGAACAAAATTGAACAAATCAAAGGTTTTTCTGCCAACGATCCAACAGGTGGAGCATTTGGATTTGATTACTTAGTCACAACTTATTTAACGAATGAAGGATTAACTAGGGATGATGAATGGACCTACTCCAAAACGGAACAAGATGGGGAATTCAATGTGACCTGGCAATTACAAGTTTTTCCTTCAGGGGGAGATGAAACGTTTGATGATCCCTTATCTATTCATATGCTGGAAGTTTTGGTGACAACAGGTTGGACCGATAACCGTGGCAATGCAAAAGATTTAGAAATGGCATCGGTACTTCACAGGAGGCAATTCATAGAATGAAAAAACTATTTAATAGCAATCATATAAGCCATACCGAAAAGGGAAGCACCATGTTGGTTTATCTGTTTGTTCTGGCAGCGATGGCGGCGGTTTCGTTTGCCGCAATACAGACGATTACCTTGAACCTGGAATCCTCAGAAGCTCATAAAAAAGGCAAGAACGCTTTTTATTCTGCAGAGGTGGGGCTTGATTTGGCAGTGAACGATATCATTAATGACTTTGAAGACCTGACCCCTTACACCGAATCTGGAGACCAGGCGGGAGCCGATGGTAATGGCTATATCAATGTTGCCAATTACCGCAATTATGCGGTCAAATATAAAATAGAAAATCCATTGGAGCCCTTCCTTTACCAGACAGTCGTGGGCAATACCATTATTTATCATTATGCTCACAGCTATGACATAAATTCCGAATCGACATCACTCATAGATTCTTCTAATGAATCGGTGAACGAAACGGTTCGAATACTGGAAACGCCACTGGTTCAGTACTTCGTGTTTTACGGTCAAAGTGGAAACTCCGCCGACTTGGAATTGTTCCCAGGTCCGGATATGAACAGTTGGGGTCGCATTCACTCCAATGCCGACATCTATATAGGATCTTCCGGTAGCAACAATCATATAAATTTGCGGAATTATGATGATGATAACAATATGTCGCCGCATTCCATGACTGCTGTTGGGAATATTTATACCTACGCAAAAAACAGCGGCACGAGTTATGCCGATACCGTTACTGTGAAAACCTCTGGCACAGGTCTTACGTTCAATGGAGCAGAAACTGAATCGTTGGGTGTAAATATTACTTCCAGTAATGAAGTTTCAGAAGAGACCCGGTTTAATAGCTTTGTGTTGGTCAATGAAGAGCCTTACACCACACCCTCAAAAGATTTGTTCAAACGCGGTGCTTTTTATGAACAACGGGCCGGTGCTCCGGGAAAAGATACTATTGATGGTATGACCATTATTGGCACCGGTGGGTTGGGAGTAAATAATATAGAAGTCTATGTTTCACGCCCTACTTACACAGATGTCACCGCTTTGGTTTTGGCAGGTCAGTCTTCTGCCGGCAACGCAGTAGCGGGATTACCGATGCCAGTTATTCAGGAAACAAACAACGCGTTTCAGGACTGTCGCGAAGGTGAGAGGGATGTAGATACTACCGACATTGATCTTTATGCTCTGGGTCTTTGGTATGAAGCCTATCTTGACGATCTGGGTCTTGCTTTGGCCGGTGACGGTATGCTGATTTATACCTCGCGTTCTCCAGATGCGAACTTTACTAACCAGAATGGTGATCTGCAAGGCATCCGGTTATTGCCCATCGCTAATACATCCAGCCCACAATTGTCGGATGAAACTACTTTGGCTACAGATAACCCAATTTACATCCATGGTGATTTCAATACCATCAACACAAAAGGTGTTGCTTTGATCGGTGATGCCATGAATGTTCTTTCAAATGCTTTCAATACGAAGACTTGTAATATTACCCAGACTCAGCTTTTTAACAATTATCGTGGATCAGAAACCACCGTCTATGCCGCTCTTTTTGCGGGACATCTTCCAACAAACGCAAACGGTTCCAATTATAGTGGCGGTGTCCATTCCTATCCACGGCTTCATGAGTGGTGGACAGGGGCTGCCTTGAATTTTCGCGGGTCGTTTGTCAATCTTTGGAATAGTGAACAAGCAGACGGGCTCTGGTGTTTGGGGGGGAATTGTTATTCAGGGCCAACTCGAAACTGGGGTTGGGATGTAAGATTTCAAGAGCCAACTTTCTGGCCGCCTTTTATCCCATCCATATTCAGTGTGGAACGAGTGGGCTTTCTGGAATAGTTATAAAATGAGGAATATATAATGAAGCCGTTACCAAAAAAAACTTATTGGAAAATGAATGAAAGTGGGTTCACCATGACAGAACTATTGGTGGGCACTGCAATTTCTTTACTCCTGCTTGGTCTTGTAGCGGGAATAATTCAGTCTCAAACTAAAACCTTCCAGCGGCAGAGCCAGTTGGGTCAAATGCAGGCCAACGGCAGAGCAGCGGTAGATTTTGTTACTCGCAGTGTGCAGAACGCTGGCTACAACATCGAACGCGGTCAAAGGTTTCTCGCGGCATCCGATCATTATTTGACCATGGTGTTTGACGATGATAACGACGGTACAATTCAAAATGATGAAATTATGACCTATGCGGTTTCTACCCCGCAAGGCACTAACAATGAGACATTCGTTATTTCGCCATTTTTCGATCAAGATGGCGACGACACAGTGGATAGCACGGAAACACGCGATTACAATATTTCCCTGTCATTGGCGGGTCCTCCCTTTAATTTTTATCGTATTACTCCTAATCAGGGTGACAACGGTGTTGTGCAAAACACGGTTGCTCGAAATATCGATAATATAATTATCCGTTATTGGGATAAAGATGGCAATCGCCTGCCCATTGGAGTTGCCTTGGATGCTGACGGCCTGCCGGTTCCGCCCTATGTCATTCCAGAAGATGAATTAAATGATATTCGAGGAGTAGACTTTGAAATTGTGACCCGGTCAAGAGATGAAGACCCAAGCGCAAATTACGTGAACAACGGAACTTATTTTGCCGGCAGTGTTGCTACCCAAAACAGTTCAAATACATACAACGATAGTTACCATCGTGAAACATATGAGTCGAACACGTCACCTAGAAACCTAATTACCGCTCCCTGGGGAAAAATTACATTGAAGGCCAATCCCGCAACTGTAAGCTGTCCGGATAGTTCAACTACCATTACCGCAAGTGTGGTAGACGGAGAAGGGGAAGGTGTGGGTTCTGGAATTTCAGTTAATTTTAATTCTACTGACGGCACACTTAGTCCGGCAACCAATTCAACGATCGGAGCAGGTAACGCAACCACTACCTTGGTTTATGATTGGGAATCTCCCAGTGTTACAGCAACTCTTTCTGCCAGTGCTCTCGTTGAAGTGGCCGGGGAAGATTACCCGGTTTTCAGTGCCATTCCGGTTTCTTTCAATTCGGGGGATGGTATTTTTACCGATGATTTTGAAGATGGCAATAGCGATGGTTGGACAGAAGAAGGCGCTACAAATTGGAATGTCGCAGCAGGGCAATATAAAACGGCATCCAACGGCGATGGAGTTTCTTCAAATGGTTGCGCGGCGTGGCAGGACTATGAAGCCCAGGTAGATATCAAACGTAACGGCTCGTTGGGCACAGGAGAACATGTCGGGCTTGTCCTGAGATATCAAAGCTCAACACAATACTATTTAGCAAGAATATTTTGTACCTTATGCACAGGAAACCAAAATGCTCACCAATATGTTCTGGAACTTGTGGATTTCAATTCCGGCGCAACCATTTTTACCAGTTCATCGATTACCTTTGATAATAACGAGTTTTATACCCTGAAGGCGAGTGTTGATGACGATACTCTCAATGCGAAATTTTGGAAAACAACAGACCCGGAACCTGGAGCATGGAATATTACCGCGACGGATTCATCCTATACCGATGGAAAAATAGGAATGACCACAACCAAAAATACCACCACGTTCGACAATGTTGCGGTAAACCCTTTATAAAAGCTATTGTCCTTATTTAGAGGGAGTCATTTCATTTCCAGATTATTTTGCGGTAAGATGCAACCGATGAAAACACTCTGGATAACGATTATCATCTGCGTTTTTTTATTGGGCAGTCTTCCTGCATATGCAAAGATTTATAAATGGATCGATGAAAATGGAAAAGTCCATTTTACCAATGATCCAAGCCTGATACCCCGAACTGAAGATGCGAAAGTAAAGACCTTCCGTGAAATTCCTCTTGTTCAAAAACCAGTTCTTAAAATTGATCCCCCCTCTAGGCCTACCCCAGGTGAAGAGACTCAAACTGACACCAGGCCGCCACAAAAACCAAAATCCCCAAAGAAAAAAGAGGTGACTTCTGAAAGCTTAGCTGAAGAAAAAAAATCTTATCAAGAACTTCTAGGGAAATCACGTGAGTCGCGTGAACGACAACTCAAAAAAATAGACGAGTTGCAAGAAATGGATGAAAAATCAAAAACCTGGACCACAAAAGAATCCTTGGATGAAATTATTGAAGGATTGCAAAAGAGTGTGAAGAAGTCAGAAAAGGAAATCCGCAAGTATGAAAGAGAAATAAAATCCTTTTCCCTGACAGATTGATAAAAACTGCCCCCCCCGATTGTGGGATTGTTAAAAGTTATTATTGCCCCATAATTAGCTATATAGTTTTGTTTTTAAAGAAAATAATTTGGTCTGTAAATGAGTCGTTTACAACAAAATTCTGGCTTAACGCTTATTGAAGTGCTTCTTGCTATTGCTCTTGCCAGCATAGGACTTCTTGCATATGGCATATTATCTGGAGCAGTAATTGAAAGGAACGCTGTCAGCAAAAAAAGCAGTGTTGCCGTGACTCTCGCTCAGGACAAGATCGAGGAAATTAAAGAACTGGGTACACGAATTATTTTGTCAGATGCGGATACACTGGATTCTCCTGTCTACGATTCCTCCACTCAGTCCTGGGCTGCTACATCAGGTGGGGAAAACATTGATGCCCAGGGAGTGGCAGGTGGATCAAATGCTCTGTATACGAGAAGCTGGGTTATCAGCCCGATCAGTGGTGCCGATTTGTTCTCAGATATTTTGGTAACGGTTACCTGGGATAACGCCGCGCGTTCTGTTTCTCTAAACACCTATATCACTCAGTAATAATATGCAATTTAGAAATAATTTTGAAAATTTTAAGGGCGCATCCTTAATTGAGATTCTTATGGGAGCAACGCTGGGGGTCCTTGTGCTGGGGGCAGTAATCAGCATTTATATTAAGGAAGACAAGGTCATCAGCCGCGAAAGTGAGGAAACGGACATACGTGCTAAAGGAAGACACCTCATAAAATTTTTGGCCGAAGAAATCCGCATGGCAGGCTTTGGTCTTCCGCCAGGTATGGGGGTGATAGATATTTCAGCGGCCAATTCGGTAACCTTCCGTTCCAATTTGTTTGACGTACGCACAACAACTCCTCCAAGCAGTGAAGGAACCAATGCAATTACATCGGGATCGAGCTCTATCACCGTAGTTAATGGAAGTGAATTCTCAGATGGAGATAATATTGTAATTTATGACCCTAGTTTCCGCGCCTCAGAGCTCAATACCGTGAGTGGTACCCCAACCTCAACCAGTATTCCTATTGGAACGGCGGCGGGTTCTGATTTTACCTACTCAAAAAATTCTAAGTTGGTCACTATCAACAAATACAATACGGTGATTCTTTATCAGGATGGAACTGCTATTAAAAAAAGTATTGATGGAACGGTTTCCACTTTAATCAGTGATCCATCCGTTTCATCTTTGCAATTCATTTTTGATTCTGGAACGGCTGCCGATGTTGCAAAAATAGGAATCTCCCTGGAAATGGTAGACCGAAATGATGCAGCCGAAGGTGTTATAGAGTTTGAATCAGATATTGCTTTGAGAAACTCGGGTTGAGGTCCTAAGTATGTTCAAGAGAAAAATGACAACGATAAAAGGGTTGGGAAAAGAAGATGGCGTGGCTTTACCAGTGACTTTACTGATCCTTGTTGTAATGGGAACTTTAGCTGTTGTCGCAATACAATGGTCAGCGCAAGATGTGAAGCGTACTGAAAGATACTACAAAACCCGCGAAGCATTTTACATCGCCGAAGCAGGAGTCCAACAAGCTATCGATTTAATGAATTATGACTCTACCGGCAACAGTCCAGGAGCGGAAATTAACACTGGAGGTTTTGATGAAGTTCTAGACAATTTCTTGTCCAATAACTCTGCAAAATTAACCAATATCAATTTTGCAAGCGGCACCTATAACGTAACAGTCGCCGATAACAATGACAACGATGGCGATACTGCAGACGACGATGACAACACCCTCGTCATAACTTCGGTAGGGAACAAAGAACCTTTTTCGGTCACGCTTGAGGCCATTGTTACGCGGAGACTTTTTAAGGCAAATAACGCGATTACAACGAATGGGGACCTCGGTGGTAATGGTTCCTTCACCGTAAGTGGGACAAATGGCAGTATTCATTCCAATAGTGAGGTCACTATTAGTGGAGGTAGTGCAACCATCACCCAAGGGGCTACGGCAACTGGTAGCTGTACAGGCACTGGCTGTGTTGCCGGTGGAGTGGCTCCAGAAGATATTCCCATTATAGAGCCTTCTGATTATAAATCGTATGCGGACTATATTTTAAAAAGTGATGGCACTATTCAAGAAGTTTCTTCCGGTGATATTTATGCTTTCACTAACCCAGGGGGTGGAAACTGGTCCACCTCCACGACGGGGGATGGTAACGGTTTGTTCGCTGGGCTGAAATTGCAGTCAGGGGTATGGAAAGCAAGTAGTAGTGCGATTGCCAACGGTATGTTTTATGTTGAGGGAGATTTTTCAACAACCGGATCTCCTGCAGGATGGCAAACCACCATCCTCGCTGAGGGTTATATTAATTTTGGAGGCAACGCGGATGTTGCAAATTATAAAGACGCAAGTGATACGGTCGATATCCAAAATCTTTTTTTGGTGGCTGGGACAGATATCGAATTCTCAGGAAATCCATCAAACACCATTCAGGGAATGATGGCTGCGAAAGAGCAAGTATCTATTTCTGGCACAGTGTCACTGGAGGGTTTTCTCATAGCCGCCGACACTGACACGTCGGAAAATCTGGTGACCGGAAACACCATAAGCGGTAGTCTAACAGTTACCTATAATGGAGACATTGTTGCACCTTTCCTGAGCAACAAAGTAAAGGTCATCGCTTGGCAGGAAACCTGATAATTTAGGTTTCTTTTCATCTTGCCCGCCTGGATTATTTCTTTTCTATGGTACAATTTCAAAAGTTTTAGCTTCTGAATATATAGCATGTCTGAAAACGCATTCTTTCCTAAAGAGGTCCTTCCCATTTTAAAGTTTTCTGTTTTATCCAGTGGTAGTGGTGGTAATTCGGTTTACATCGAAGCAGGTGAAAAACGGATCTTGATTGATGCTGGTTTGAGTGGGAAAAAACTATCCGCTCGCATGGATCATATTGATCGTAGTTTTACCGGTATGGACGCTGTGTTCGCAACGCATGAACACTCGGATCATATCCGCGGCATCGGACCCCTTTTAAGAAAACACGATATTCCTTTTTATACAACTGAAGGAACCTGGCGACGCGCGAGTGATTCAATAGGGAAGATCAACTCCTTAACTACCATTCGAGAAAATGAGCCGGTGCATTTTGGTGAACTTTCTGTTGAACCTTATTCGACTCCTCACGATGCAGAAGAATCTGTCGCTTTTGTTATTCGCTATCGAGGTAAGAGTCTCGGCATCGCCACAGATTTGGGGCAGGTCACCCATGAAGTCAAAAATAAATTAAAAAACCTTGATGCGTTATTGGTCGAAGCCAATCACGATATTTCGATGTTGGAGGCGGGTCCCTACCCTTGGGCTACGCAACAGCGGATAAAAAGTGATGTCGGTCATCTTTCTAATGAGGCCTGTGGAGAAATATTGACATCGGTAAAGCACCCCGGTTTGAAATTAGTGGTGTTGATGCATATGAGTGAAACCAACAACCACCCTGAAATTGCAAAGATCACTGCTTTGCAGGCTCTCGGAGAATCGACTCCGAAAATGATTTTGGCACAGCAGGACCATCCGACCGAACTTCTCGCCGTTTAACCTTCAAAAATTTTTTAATCCGTATGGAATCTGATCCCGATAAAGTGATAGGTTGTATTTTGGGAATGGCTGTAGGTGATGCCATGGGCCGTGCCGTCAATGGATTAAAACCCGAAGCGATTGGTCAAATATTTGGAGCCGTTGAGGATTATCAAGATGTAAAGAAAGTAGTGGGAAAAGGCATCAAACGTTATCGCATGAAAGGGTTATATGGCGCGCCTACACAATGCGCCCTTGCAGTTTGCGATGGTGTTCTGACAAATAAAAAAAAGTTTCTTGAAGAGACATTAAGTAATATTCAGAGCCTTTCCAAAGGTGGTCCCGAAAATTATTTCGGAGTATTCCGAAGTTCAGAGAGCTGTTTGTGGAAAGCCGTTGACCTGTTAGATGGTCAACCCATTGCAGAGCCGACTACTCAAAGTTCCGCGACTGCACTGTTCACGTCCTTATCTGTTCCTCTTGCCTTATTCCATAAAAAGTGGTCGAAAACTCTGGCGACTCAATGTTTGGATTTGGCTCTGATTTTTAGCAGTCACCCGCTGGAAGTTGTTGGTACCGTTCTGAATGGATTTCTTGTGACACGATTTCTGACATTGCAAGAAGGTGAACTCATTTCACAAGGTAAAGAAATTTTGCAGGAAGCGGCAGAGGTTTGCACTCAAGCCGAGAGGGAATATCAAGACAAGGTAAACGTATTTGAAGATGAATCGATAGCTAAATCAAAAAATGCTTTTAGCCAAACCTTGGAAGGATTGATTCCCCAGTTGGAGAAAACAGAAAATGTAGCATTGCAATGGATCGTTGACAATGCTTCCGCCTATACAAAACGCGAGATACGACATGCCTCCCAGGGGTTCATCCTGACTTTAATCCCGTTAGCTTTGCATTGGATGTTAAACCAAGAAAATAAATTTTCACTTGCATCTATTTTTACACAGGGAAGGGAAACCCAAAAACTAGGTGCATTAGCGGGTACGTGGAGCGGAGCAATTTATGGAGCGCAAGTCATTCCTGAGAACTTAAAAACCGGTCTGGTCAATAGCCGTGAAATTCGTTTGAGAGGTGAGGCTTTGTTCCAGAGGCGCATGAAAAAAGACATGAAGCCTCTTGCTGATATGGAAACGGCTTTGACTGCCAAGGAATCAGAAGAAGCAAAACGCTATCAACCAAAAGAAGCAAAGAAAATATTAAAACCGGTCGCCATAGATTTTTGGGAAGACGAAGAAGATATCGTTCCTTCAAAGGAAGATCGAGCTCAATGGAGAAAGTTTCAAAAAGAAAAAACTAGATCCAAACGCGATCGTCGCAAAAACCTTCCTGATGACATTAATTGACTGTTTTCTGTTTAAATTCCTTGTGCGGACTTCCCAAACCCTTGAGTTTTTCGCAGATTAGACGATTTTGATCTGCTCCGAAAAAAACTGTTAACTAGTTGAAAATAAATGTTTAACTTTTTTTGCGCCGCGAGGTATACTGTGTGGATTCCAATAATAGCCTGAGTTTTACGGCTGGTTATCCGCGGTTTGTTATTGAAAGGAGATACTGGTGAAGATCACGAAAAATTTTTTCGCAGTATGGCTTGTTTTAATTATTGTCCCCATCTCTTTGGGTTTTGCGGCTCCTGAATCCGTTCAAAAAGTAGCCGAAGTAAAACCAAAAGCGGTCGCCAAGGTAACAAATAAACAGGCGAAGGTTGATAAAAAGAAACTCGAAGGTTTTGTGGTTGGAAAAAATCTTAAGGTCGGTATGACTCTGGACAAAGCCATTACCTTATTGGGAGTTCCCAAAAAAGTCAATGTCAAGCGAGGGACGGAACCGAGTCTCGACAGTATCTCCATTAAATATGCTACGCATGGGGTGGTGATTCATACCCTAAATGGAAAACATAAAATTGAAGCGATTGAGTTGTTGCCCAATTTCAAAGGACAGTTTGCAAATGGAATCAAGATGGGAGATAAGGTTCCAACATTAATTGAAAAATATGGTGTGCCTCAATCGATGAGTGATAGCCTTGCCCGATATCCAGGTAAAGGATTGTATTTTTCCCTGAAAGATAATGTGTTGGTTTCTACTTGGATTTTTGTGAAGAACAGCAAAATTCTCAGCCATCAACTATTCAAATCCCGCTAGAGGGGGAGGCGACTCTAGATTAAGTAGATTAGTCTTCAGAATTTTTTGGGCGCATTAAGAGGCAATTCAGAGTCTTTACAGATTACCTCCCCTGTTAAGGGGCCATACTAGTGGGCGAAAATGGCTTCCTTTATTAAATCAAAATTTGATCCGTTGTTTGAAGGCTGGCGAGCGTGAGCCAGTAACAATGAACCTAGCAGTTCATGATCTGTCTGATTTTCTTCCAGGATAATTTTGGCGTTTTCAGTCTGTCCGTGTTCCAAGTACAGAACGGCAAGTAGCAGGACATACTTATAGCTTTTCTGTGGTTGGCTTGGGTCGATGGCTTTTTGATATATTTGAATGAGCTCTTGCGGATCCCCTGCTTCCAGACAAACTACTTTTTGCGCCCGGATCAGGCAAAGGGCATTGTGAGTCTGCTCAAATCCTGCAATCCATTTCTTAAGTGCCACTTTAGGTTTTCCGGTTTCCAGATAGGCATCACCGAGAAACACATGAGCATCAGAATTTTTGCTCCATGCTTTCAAAGCTTGTTTGAAATCGGATATAGCTAGATCACGCCTGTCTTGTTCCCATTGGTGTTTCCCTCGAGCATAAAGGAAACGGCTTTTATTTTTTAGTTCCTCATCCCATTCTTCTTTCCTGTTTCTTATAAGGGGAAGAATTTTATCTTGGGCGATTAAAATATTATTCCAGTCCGGTTTTTTAAGATAAGCATCACGTAGTCGGAACAAAGGCTGAACTGCTTTCGGATTATCTCGATGTATTTTTTTAAGAAGATTTATTTCGTCATCGGTATGATCAGTTTCAGCATATGTTGTTGCTAAATCAAACAGCACTGAAATATTTTGCGGGTCTTCTGCCAGGGCTTTTTTCTGGAAATTGATAGCTTGGGAGCTCTTACCTTCGCAAGAAAGGACTCTTCCTTTAAGGCTCAAGGCTTCAACATGGCCTGGAGCAGCATCCAGAACTTTATCTAGTATCGTCGAGGCTTTATCGAGTCTTCCGCATAAAAATAAGTTTTTCGCTTTTTTAAACAAGCCTTCTTGTCGATTGCGCTTTTTTTCAACTCTACTTTTTTGCAAATCTGTTTTCCAGCGGGAGAAGGCGGTTCTTAAATTGAAAGTCCAGAATATTGCAACGCTGATCAGCACGCCTGTAAAAACTGCTACAAGCAAAAGAATAACCGTTGGCAGTTTGAAAGTTTGATTCTGTGTTAAATGGAAGGTGGATTCATGAGGATTTAAAAATGCAACATATATTGAAAGGAAAACAAACAAGAGGGAGACAACAATATGTTTTAAAGACAAGGTTAGGACTCCCTGGTATTTGGGATTTCCTGGTCGTCAAGAGAAGCAGCATCATTTTTTTCGATTTCACTCAGGCATTGGGTACAAAATTCTGCGTACGGCATGATCTCTAACCGTGCTTCAGGGATTTCTGCTTCGCATTGCTCGCAGGCTCCATATTCATCTTGTGCAATTTTTTCTAATGCCGTTTCCACTTGTTTTAATTTATTCCATTCCTGTTCTTCCAAATCTCCTTGTAACTTGCGATCGTAGGAACGTGCGGCATCATCACTGATGTCAGCCATATGCTCTGCTTCGTTTTCTTTGTCGTTCAGGTTTGATTTTTTAACATCGCCGACGATTTCCTTGCGAATATTTTGTAAAAGCACTTGAAACTGTTTTAATTTATTTTTTTCCATTTTTCCATCAGTGATGATAGGGATTGTTATTCGCCCACTGCCTTGATAACTGGAACATCCCCCCATAAACGTTCGAGGTCGTAATGAAGGCGGGCTTCCTTATGAAAAACATGCGCTATTAAATCTCCAAGGTCTACCACAATCCAATATCCTCCTGAGTAACCTTCGACTCCCAGAGATTTGATTTTAGCTTGGTGGCATTTATCAAGAATGGCATCGGCGATAGATTGTGCTTGAACCTTTGAATTAGCACTACAGATCATAAATGAATCTGTAAGGTCCGACCTATTCCGAAGGTCTAGAATGAGGATGTCAAAAGCTTTTTTTTCAGATGCGGCATCTACTGCTAATTGCTGTACGGAATTAAATTGTTCTCTCATTCAAGTCACTATTGGAGGGGAATCATTTCGGTAAAGTCGATGTCGCATAATATAATGATCAACGGAAGGGGGCAACAAGTTTTTAACTTCTTCTCCCCTGTGAATTTGTTGGCGAATTTTTTTGGATGAAATATCAAGAGGGGAAATTTGAAAAAAGGTTACCCCGGTTCCTTTCTCCAGATTATTAAAAACTTTTACATCCGTTGCAGAATTTGCAGGGCGATCATTCGTCTCCGATACGCTGAGGGTAAGTTTGTTTATAATCGATTCTGAAACCTGTAATTTGGCACCAGGTCGAGTGCTCACCAAAATATTACAAAAATCCAGAAGCTGCGAGCATTGCTTCCATGTATCGATAGCCTGAAATGCGTCCGCCCCTAATATGAGAAAAATATTCCAATCAGGGTGAACTGATTGCAACTCTTTCAGGGTTTCAATGGTATAGGAAACCGCACTCTTATTTATTTCAATTTTATCCATGGAAAAGCTAGGCTGGCCTTCAAGTGCAAGAGTCAGCATGGCCAGACGATGCTCGCAGGATACCGGCTCAAGAGCTAATTTATGTGGAGAACGATATGCAGGTATGAAAACCACTTTTTCTAGATTGAAAAATCTTTGCGCTTGCCCGGCAAGATGTAAATGTCCGTTATGCACCGGGTCAAAGGTGCCTCCTAGTAAGCCTATTTTTTTCATAGAATCAGTCATAGGCTAAATCGTTCCACAAGATCAAGGTGATCGCAAGTGACATTAGCCTTAAACGCAATAAAAAAATGGGGTAAGACCTAAATTTTACAAAAATTGTCAATTTTAAGTGACAATTTTTGTCATTTTCTGTGTTTTATCAACTATTCATGGATATAATAATTATACGATATTCTATAACATATTATTTTTATTAGAGTTATAATGTTTCAGCTGTATTTTCAGAAAAAGGCATAGGGTTTGCTATATAGAACAACAAAGCTATCAAAATAATGCAGTATCTAATTTTTTAATTAAATTACGGGAGAAAAATATGCTATCGAGATTTAGAAAAATAAAGGGTGAAAAGGGTTTTACCTTGATTGAATTGCTAATCGTTATCGCAATTATCGGTATTCTGGCTGCCATCGCAATTCCGCAGTTTAGCGCATATAAAGATCGAGCTTATGACTCGGATTCTAAGGCCTCACTGCATAATTTGTATCTGGCCTGTAGCGCTTATTGGGCAGACAATGGGACTGCCGCTGCTTGTACCACGGCTACTGCTATAGCTAGTTTTGGATATACCGACTCCGCTGATATAACCACTACCATTACTGCTGGTGGGGAGACAGCTTTTGCAGCAACGGCTGTTAACGCTAAGGGTGGCAATGCTGGTGGCTATGGTATTGTCGCTGGTGGAGCCATTACCAAAAACTAGCAATGTTTTAATGATTCCCTGCTTCGCCGAGTGTGAAGCAGGGAATTTTGTTTGTTAAACCTAGGGATTATTTTTATGAATGGTTTGCACATTCGACCTGTTTTTTTTTAATCTTAATTCCCGGTTGTTTTTACCTTCCTACTCTTGTTCCATCCATTGGTTTTGGAGACACACCTGAATTTGTTGACACAGCCTTTGCCCTGGGTATCAGCCACCCTGCCGGATTCCCCACCTATAATTTAATCGCCAAGGCAATAACGTTTTTCCCTTTGGGTTCTATTGCGTTTAGAATCAATTTTTTTTCTACGCTTTTTGCATGCATGACATTGGTCGTTCTTTATTTGGCCGCCAATAAAATTCTTGAAATATGTTTTCCCGAAAGCAACCCCAAATCTAGAGAATGGCCTGCCCTTTTTCCACCTGCATTATTGGCATTCAGCTTTCCTTTTTGGTCGAACTCTTTGGTTGCCGAGGTTTACACTCTGCATGCCTTTTTTACGGGATTGATCATTTACCTTCTCTTATTATGGAAAGCTGGAAATGATTCGAGGTTTCTATTCCTGGCGGCACTTTGTTTTGGGTTGAGTGCCGGGAATCATGGCACTGTTGCCTTCTATCTACCGGCTATTTTAATTCTGTTTCTTGCCTGGGAAAAAAACAAAAAAATAAAAAATCTGGGCCTCACCACCCTATTTTTTTTAATAGGATTTTCTGTGTATCTATATTTGCCGATACGTTCGATGGCAGAGCCCATTATTGACTGGGGAAACCCAGAGACGCTGCAAAATTTTTTCGACCAGGTGACAGACCGCCGTCATTCAGAATTTCATTTTTCGAAATTGAGAGCGTATTCAGCAGAGGGCAACTTCATCCCGGTTTCGTCATTTTGGGATCAAGTTTTATCGATAGCGTCGAAGGCAGGTTTCGTTTTTTCACGATTGATCAATGACCTTGCCTTGCAATTTACCTGGGTGATGGTGATAGGTTTTTTGGGAGGTGCAATTTTATGCGCAAGAAAAAACCTTCCGCTTTTTATATTCCTATTCCTGATCGTTGCGCCTAATGCCGCATTTTTTGTTGGGTGGAGAGGGGAAAGTTATTTTCCTTCCTATATCGTAGCCTGTTTATGGGCGGCACTCTTTTTTTATTGGCTTCTATACGAAAGACTTTTCTCTAGTACAAATGAAACCCCCAGTCTTAAAAAAGCGGCGCAGTTAAAGAAAACAGTTCGATTTAGTATTTGCGCAATATCAGGAGCCTGTGTTTTATGGTTGATGATTTCAAATTACATCAAGGTGGATAGATCAGGCAGTTATTTTGGCGAGTCCTTATTGAAAAAAGAATTATTATCCGTAGACGATGAAGGTGTTCTCGTAGCAGAAAACTCCTGGTTCAACATGGCATACTTTCTGGATGTAATGCGTTTGCGGGACGATGTAGCATTGGTCAAAGCCGCTGATTTTCTTGAAGCCGACCCGGCTTCCTATCTAACTCCCAAACGGTACCCGCAATTAGAGCTTCCCGATCGGGAAAAGCACCGCTTCGATTCCAGAGAGTTCGCATTCAGCTATATGATCGAGTTTTTTACGAAAAATGCAAAAACCCGACCTGTACTCATTGAACAAAACTGGGCGCTGTTCGAGCGACTGCCACTGGCAGAAAAGCTACTTCCTCATCGGAACCTGCTACTAAAATTTCCCTCTGGTAAAAATGACTCTAGCACTCTTGCTCATTCAATAGATGGATTCAACCAATACAAAAAATGGCTCGAAGAAGATCTTAAAAAACCCGGTTTGCAGCGAGAGTCCAAATGGATTCGAAAGGTAATTCGCTACCTTTCTTCTTTTGCCGATTACTTCCATTCAACTCAAAGATATGAGGATGAGCGTGAGGTCTTAAAAGTAATATACGATTTTTTAGGACAACGGGGTGCTGATTGGCATTTGAAAATGGTGGACAATTTGATTCTCGATGGTAAGAAAAAAGAAGCAAGACGACTATGGGAAAAAATGAGAGAATCTTTTCCAGATAAATTCCAAACATTTTTAGCGGAAGGACTGTTACTCAAAAGCGAAGAGAATTATCTGGCCGCTATCCAGTCTTTTAACCGCGCTTCGAATGTTGAACCGGATACTTTCCGCCCATACATGGAAAACTGCTATGTATGGATAGCTTCGGGAAATATAGAAAAAACAGTATTGGCCTTGAATCTCGCAAATAAAAAAATGAAAACATTAAAAGATTTCAAGCGGATTGAAGATGTTAAACAATTTTTGGAGACAACCCATTAAATGTTTAAAAATAAAGTGATCTCTATTGTGGTTCCTGCTCACAACGAGCAGAAGCTGATTCAAAAAGTTTTACAGTCGATACCTCACTGGGTGGATCGTATATATGTGATCGATGATTACAGTCTGGATGCGACGTCTGAAAAAGTGCGAGAAAGAATGGAAAGCGATACACGCATTCAGCTGATTCGCCATGAAGAAAATCGTGGTGTCGGTGCAGCGATTTGTTCGGGATACAAAGCCAGCCTTGAAAACCAGGTGGATATTGCCGTGGTAATGGCAGGAGATGCGCAAATGGACCCGGCCAATTTGGAAGTTCTCATTCTGCCTGTTGCAGAAGAGGGCGTAGATTACACCAAAGGCAATCGTTTGTTCCAGGGGAAAGCTTGGGAGATAATTCCGCGTCACCGATATATCGGCAACAGTATCCTTTCGCTTTTAACAAAAATTGCCAGCGGTTACTGGCATGTTGCCGATACGCAATGCGGTTATACTGCCATTTCAAAAAAAGCCATGCAATCCATCGACCTCGACAATGTTTATCCCCGCTATGGAATGCCCAACGATCTGCTTGTTAAATTAAATATCGCCGATTGCAGCGTGCGCGATGTTCCTGTTCGCCCGGTATACAATATTGGCGAAGTTTCTGAGATTCGCATCTCCCGTGTTGTAATAACCATTTCCCGGTTATTGCTCCGTTGCTTTTTCAGTCGGTTGGTTGAAAAATATGTAATTCGAGATTTTCATCCTTTGGTTTTTTTCTATACCCTGGGCTTGATCGCTTTTCCTGCGGGATTCATAACCGGAGTTTACCTTTTTCTCTTCCGTATATTTTCAGGCCCCGTTTCTGCCACCAGCGCGTTATTTTCAGCTTTTCTAATTATTTCAGGATTGCAGTTCCTGCTTTTTGCAATGTGGTTCGATATGGAAAACAATAAAAACCTGAAAGGTTAAAAATGAAACTAGTCACTCTGTTACCTTCTGCTACGGAAATTGTTGCAAGATTAGGATTAGAAAAGAATCTTGTGGGTGTCTCACACGAATGTGATTTTCCTGAAACGGTTGCCTCACTTCCAAAACTCACTTCAAGCAGAATCAATACCAATTTGTCGAGTGGCAACATTCATCAATCAGTAATGGACGTAATGAAAAGTGCCGTCTCTGTTTACGATCTCGACATAGAACTTTTAAAATCTCTTCAACCCGATTTCATAATCACGCAAGATTTATGCGATGTCTGCGCCGTTTCGTTTGACCAAGTCGAAAAGGCTTGTCAGGAAGTCCTCGACAAGAATACGCGAATCATTTCTCTCAAACCAAAAATGCTGGGTGACATTTGGGATGATATACAAAACGTGGCCGACCAGTTATCCGTCAGCGAAAAAGGGCGCGAGTTTAAGACTGAAGTAGATGCGAGAATCAATGCAGTTAAAACACGGCGAGACAATGGAACAGCACCCAAGGTGCTGACGATTGAATGGCTTGATCCTATATATATAGGTGGCATGTGGTTGCCAGAAATGATCGATATCGTGGGAGGTGAGGTATGTTTTGCTAAAAGCGGGCAACTCGCTCCGGTGGTTAAAAAGGGAGACCTTGCAAAAATAGAACCCGATGTGGTGCTTGTCAAACCTTGTGGATATAAACTCGATCAAACCCTGAAAGAACTCGAACTATTAAGAGAGCAACTCCCGGATTGGAAAAATCCTCCGCGCATTTATCTGGTCGATGGCAATTCCTATTTCAATCGCCCCGGCCCGCGCATTCTAGACTCCCTGGAAATTCTCGCCTACTGCACTCACCCCGAACTCTTTGCCGATTTTGGCGAACACTATAAGGCCGGCATAATAGAACTCGGATCTGAGCTGCCGTCATCCTGAGTTTGTCGAAGGATAGGTTACCTTTTGGTGAAACGGGCGAGATAATATTAATTTTCTAGGAACTACACACAACCATCCCTCTCCCTCATAGGGGAGAGGGATTAAATTAAGCCAAAAAGGGGTATAAATAGCTTTTTCACGCGCCCAAAATGCATTGCCCACTCCCAAACGTAATGCAGAGTTACCTTCTATGCTAATAGGTTGAAAATTAAGGAGTAATTCGATATAATCTGGATATGGTTATGCAAAAAGATTTTATTGTAATTGGCTCTGGCGTTGCCGGATTGACCTTTGCTCTCAAGGTTTGCAAATTCGGATCGGTTGGTATCATCACCAAAGATGCTTTGGAAGAGTCTGCTACCAAATACGCTCAGGGCGGAATTGCCTCGGTAATGGCGGAAGACGATTCTTTCGAGTTGCATGTTCAGGACACGGTTGAAACGGGACGCGGACTCTGCCACGAAGACTTTGTGCGGATCGCCTGCCGCGAAGGCCCAGCAAGAATCCGTGAATTGATTGATCTGGGAGCGCAATTTGATTTGCGCGGTACGGAATTCGATTTAGGAAAAGAAGGCGGTCATTCCAAACGTCGTATTCTTCATGCCCACGATCTCACCGGTTGGGAAATTGAAAAAACACTTATCGAAGCGGTACACGCTGAAAAAAATATAGAAATTTTTGAACACCATATGGCTATCGATCTGATCACCAAGGCCAGACTCGATGAAAATATTCAACCGGGCAGCTCTGATGATGAAGCGTTGGGGCTTTATGTGCTGAATCATAAGACGAGTCAGGTAGAAACTATGGTGGCCGATGTGATTTTGCTCGCCACAGGGGGTGCGGGAAAAGTTTATCTCTATACGTCCAACCCCGACACTGCTACGGGAGATGGTATTGCTGTTGCCTATCGTGCGGGTGCAAAAATTGCCAACATGGAATTTTTCCAATTCCACCCGACTTGTCTTTTTCACCCTAAAGCAAAATCGTTTTTGATTTCTGAAACGGTACGTGGTGAAGGTGGCATCTTGTGTTTGGAGAATGGCGAAACGTTCATGGAGAACTACCATGCTCTGGGTTGCCTGGCGCCACGCGATGTAGTCGCTCGCGCTATTGATTATGAAATGAAAAAGAGTGGTGACGATTGTGTTTATCTCGATGTCACGCATCTTGAGGGTTATCGTATTCGAGAACGCTTCCCGAACATTTATAAAACCTGTCTTGAATTCGGATTTGATATGTCTAATGAGCGTATTCCTGTTGTGCCTGCGGCCCATTATATGTGCGGCGGACTGATTGTTGATGCGAATGGGCAAACGAATATAAAAAGGCTGTTTTCCAGTGGCGAAGTTTGTTTTTCTGGATTGCATGGTGCGAACCGACTGGCTTCGAATTCGTTGTTGGAAGGACTGGTACTTTCGCATCGTGCTGTTGATAAAGCGGTGAATTTGTTTAAAGAATCCAAAATTTCACAGAATCATTTGGAGAAAATTCCTGCATGGGATCCTGGAAGTGCGGTCGACAGTGACGAGTCGGTTGTGGTTTCGCATAACTGGGACGAAATACGGCGTTTGATGTGGAATTATGTCGGCATTGTTCGTTCCGACAAACGTCTCAAACGAGCGGAGCGTCGCATTCAACTTCTTCTGGAAGAAATTCAGGAATATTACTGGAATTTTAAAATTACAAAAGACACTTTGGAGCTTAGAAATATTGCCATCACCGCGCAGTTGATTATTCAAGGTGCGTTGACGCGAAAAGAAAGTCGAGGCTTGCATTTCAACCTCGACCACCTAGATACGGATGATGAAAACTGGAAACGCGATAATGTTTCTCAGGACACCGCCCGTAGATTGATAACCCCGATTAACCCGAGAATAGTGACCCATGAGTGAAGAAAAAACAGTACATATATTGATTCGAGATTTTTTTGGTGTGGTTGCACTTGCCTTTACCGTATTCGGCTTTATGGCACTGATAACTTTTTCGTCTGGTGACCCCTCCTTCAATAAAAGCGTGACGGGAATGAATGTGGTCAATTCCGGTGGCATGGTAGGGGCCTATCTTGCAGATGGATTGGCACGTGTTTTTGGTAGCGGTTCATTCTTTTTTCCCGTTATCACTGCGATCTTAGGCTGGGCGTTGATTCGCGGCAAGCAGGTTCAAAACTGGCCGTTGATACTGGGTTCTGGAACCTTATTTTTGGTGGGACTTTGCTCTTTGTTGGCGATACAGTTCACTGCTGATCCATTCTTTGGAAAAGCTATACCTGTAGGTGGTTTGGTAGGTAATGGACTGGGCGGGTTTCTGGTTACTTGGTTGAACCCTTCAGGAGCGGTGTTGACCCTCATAACATTATTGTTTATTTCCTTCATGGTTATGACTCGCCTCGAAGTCAATGTTCTCGTAGAAACTTTGGGAAAGATTATTTCTATGACTGGTGCTGGGTTGTGGTTGGGAGCAAATGGCCTAAAAAAATTGACGATAAAAACGCTCGACGGAACCGGGAAAGCTTTTCAAGGAATGAAATCCACATTTGAAAAAATTCAGGAGGTGCGCGCTGAATCTGCTGAGGCTAAAAAAAATTCCAGCGATCCGGTTATTGTCACTCGGTCGCGTCCAGAACCTGTGGTGATACAATCTAAAGAGAAACCTGAAAAAAAGAAAAAAGAAGAAAAACCGGACTTTGTGGTGCAAGACCATTTTTCTTTTATGGGTTCGTCAAGCAATTATCAGGTTCCTCCGATATCCCTGTTAAACGATGTGCCACTTGAGACCGGTATAAATACGGATAAAGCTCATAAAGATATATTAGCAAGTAGTGCTATTTTGGAGAAAAAGCTGGCAGATTTTGGAGTCCAGGGTCGGGTCGTTCAAGTTTTACCCGGTCCCGTTATTACTATATTTGAATACGAACCGGCTCCGGGAATAAAAGTCAGTCGTATTTCTGCTCTTGCCGATGATTTAGCTTTGGCGATGCGTTGTGTGAGCTTGCGCATTCTCGCTCCTGTTCCGGGTAAGCCGGTAGTAGGGATTGAGATTCCTAATCTTCGTCGCGAAACCATTTACTTTAAAGATGTTATGGAGTCGGATGAATTCCAGGGATCGGAGTCCAAATTAACGTTGGCAATCGGTAAAGACATTACCGGTGAGCCAGCAGTGCAAGATCTTGCAAAAACACCGCATTTGCTTATGGCGGGTTCTACAGGATCTGGGAAAAGTGTTGGGCTCAATTCCATGATATGCAGCATCTTACTCAATGCCACTCCGGATGAAGTTAAGATGATTATGATTGACCCAAAAATGTTGGAGCTTTCGATTTATGATGGCATCCCGCATCTTATCGCGCCAGTGGTCACCAATCCTAAAAAAGCTGCGGCGGCTTTGCAGTGGGCTGTCACCGAAATGGAATCGCGCTACAAAATGATGGCAGAGCGTGGAGTGAGAAATATCGGTGGTTTCAATGACCTTGCTGAAAAACTTCAAAAAGAATATGAAATCGAATTCAAAAAACATGAAAAAGCAAACAAAGGTTTAAAACCTGTTAGTGAAGACAACGAGGAAGAGGAAGTATTGCTTCCAGAACCTCCTGCAAAACTTCCTTATGTAGTTGTGCTCATTGATGAGCTGGCAGACTTAATGATGGTCGCATCGAAAGGCGTTGAAGAATCTCTTACTCGTTTGGCACAGATGGCGCGCGCAGCTGGCATTCACTTGATCGTTGCAACGCAACGCCCGTCGGTAGATGTCTTGACTGGAATTATCAAAGCCAATTTCCCCACACGAATGTCGTACAAGGTAACTTCGCGAGTGGACTCCAGAACCATCCTCGATGCAATGGGTGCCGATAAATTATTAGGCCGAGGGGATATGCTATTTCTTCCACCGGGATCATCCAATTTGCTAAGACTCCATGGGGTCATGGTCAGCGATGAAGAAATCGAGCGTATTGTTAATTTCACCAAGAAACAGGCAAAACCTCTTTACGAAGAAGATATTTTTCAAGCCGCCGAAATTGAAGCAAAAGATGAAGCGGAAGAAGAGGAATATGATGAAAAATATGATGAAGCATTAGCTATTGTCGCTAAAGAAAGACAAGCGTCCATTTCCTATATCCAGCGACGTTTGAGGATAGGCTATAATAGGGCTGCACGAATCGTAGAAACTATGGAGCGAGAAGGGGTCGTAGGTCCATCTGATGGAGTCAAACCCCGCGAAGTCTATGTCAGCCCGATTGAAACTGAATAGGATTGGTATTGGGATTGTCGGGTTGGCGGCAACTCTCCTAATACCTTTCTACTTTGCCCCACATACTGAAGCCGCCATCTTTTCCTATAAAGATGAAAAAGGGGCGATCCATTTTACCGATGACCTTTCAAAAGTACCGGAAGAGTTTAGGGAGAATGGTAAGGGGTTCCGCAAACATAAAGAAGAACGTCGCAGCACCAGGCCTGCGTCTGTTCCTGCTCCTATACGAATTCCATCTGTACCGATAGAGATTCCTGGAGTTATTTCAAATTCCGGCGAAGTCCAGGTTCCACTCATCCCTGTAAGCGGTGGCAATTTTCTTGTCGATGTTCTTCTGAATGGCAGGGTCAAAGCTCGTCTCATGCTCGATACTGGCGCGTCTTTTATCACGCTCTCTGAAGAAATAGGTCAAAAACTGGGAGCTTTTAGCAGCGGTGCGTCTGCTGAGATGCCCTTCAACACAGCGGGCGGTGAAGAATGGATGCCGCTGGTTGCCTTGCAAACTGTTAGCGCGGGAAACGCACAATCACTATTGGTTGAAGCTTCTATTGGAAAGCATATGAAAAATATTGACGGATTGTTAGGAATGAGTTTTCTCGGTGACTATCGCTTCGAAATTGATCGAACCAACAAACGTCTGACTTTAAAGCCACCCAGCCAGCAGGGAGAAATGACCTGGGGCGGAAAACCAGGAAACTGGTGGAAAGGTCGCTTTGAGTATTATGATTCTTCCATACGAGGTTTTGACAGCCGTGCTAAACATATGCAACGTAGAGGACACCAAAAAGCCGGCAACATGGTCAAGACGACTGAGTTTTATAAAGACCTGAAGCAAAAGTTGGAAAGCCGGGCTATGATTGCGGGTGTTCCGGCACAGTTTCGCTGATTCAATGGCACCATCACCCCATATTTTATTTCTGCTCATGGGTGCCAGCAACCTCGCCCGTGGCTATTCCATGCTCACCCACCATATCTCAAGTTGCTTTGGAAAGAATAAAACGGAATTCTTAAATGCTCTCGGTCCAGGTCGTGGGTTTTGCGCCAGAGGTGGGATGTTCAATTTCACTTACCCACCCATTCAGGATTGCCGGATTCTAGCGGCTGCCGAAAAAAAATCTTGCGACACCCGAGTTGTTCTGATTACAGATATAGGCAACGACCTGATGTATGGCGTCTCGGCCGATACTCTTATTGAAAGTCTGAATGGGTTGATAGACAAAGCATTGCAGTGGAATGCAGAAATTTTTCTGACTTCAATTCATGTCAATCTGAAAAAAGATGTCAGCCAGACCACATTTTTTATTTTGAAATCCTTTTTTTACCCAGGTAGCAACATTACTTATGAAGAAACGGATTTGTTTATTATAAAAGTAAATGGTTATCTGGAGCAAAAAGCCGAGAAAAATGAAAGGGTGCATTTGATTTCAGGACTGGGATCTTTTGCCGGTTTAGATAAAATTCATTACAGCTTATTGAAAACACATTCGGCTTGGGAAAAAGTCACCGATGAAATTTGCCAGGTGCTTAAAGTTCCTGTTCAAAAAAAAATGCGGTTGGCAGATGGGGTTGCTTCTGTCTTAGTAAACCTGTACCGCTTAATCTTTTGCGATATGTTTCGTTTTAAGAAAAAGGGACGTGAATTTTATTAGTGTAGTGTTTTGTGTAAATCTTGATGGTGTTTTGGGTTTCGTAAGCATTGATTGGGAATTAATAACATCCCTCCCTTCATAGGGAGGGACTGAGGGAGGGTTGGCTTTTTTCTTGCTGGTTCAGGGCTGGAAAAAATGATGCTTTTTCTTGAGATGAAATCAATCCCTCCCCTAACCATCAAGCCCTCAAATGATCGCGCTTGAGTCCCTATAAAGGGAGGGGAAGATGCGTATTCTATAAAACAGGCTATTCACCCGATAAAATTATGAGCTATTTTCTGGTAGGCATTAGACTGGTCACTTATATCGGAGTTTTTATAATTTTTTCCCTTATAGGAGTGATGGTTCATATTTTATTTTTTGTCTCGAAATCGCAACGGTTTAAATGGATTTCATTTTTTACCCGTTGGTGGGCCAAAACCACTTGCTGGGTTTTGAATTTTAAATTTAAAATTATTGGAGAAAAAAATCCCAAACCGGGATCATTAATTGTCTCCAATCATATTGGCACTCCTGATATATTTATCCTTGGGGCTTGTTTTAAGGGGTTCTTTGTTTCGAAGGCAGAAATTTCCGACTGGCCTTTTTTTAATTTGCTAGCCTGGTTGGGAATGACGATATTTGCCGACAGAAAACATAAGCGGCAGGTGAGATCCATTATTCAAAAAATAGAAACGCGATTGAATGCCGATTGCTCGGTGATACTATTCCCGGAAGCACAGGCAACAGATGGTGTCGATATTGTCCCGTTCAAATCGGCGGTATTTGAATCGGTTGTCCGGGCGGGTCGATCCGTAGTTCCCATAGCCCTGCAATACCATGATGGCAATCACCCAACAATTGCGTACTATGGCGATTCATTTTTCAAACATATGATAACGTTATTGAAAAATCCGCGCTTGCAGGCCACCGTTTTTATTTTGCCGGAAATCTCTGCGGGGCCGAGTAGGTATCAAATAGCTAAAGTCAGTTATGAATCTGTTCGTCGTCGATACTTGAACAAGGATGAAGGCTAACTAGTAGAAAAATTATTTTTCTCATGGACTTTATTTAGTAAATATCAGAACATGGTAAAACTTTCGACAACTTAAAAACTTCAAAGGCGTAAAAATGATCCATCCTTTTAAAGGTACGAAACCGGAAATTGATGCTTCGGCCCTCGTGGTTGATAGCGCGCAAATTATTGGCGATGTTAAAATTGGTGAAGAGAGTAGTGTTTGGTTCAATGCTGTAATTCGTGGCGACGTTAATTATATTCGAGTTGGCAAGCGAACCAATATTCAGGATGGTTGCGTTTTGCATGTGGCTCGCAAAACTTTACCCTTGGAAATTGGCGATGAAGTGACTGTAGGTCACAATGCAATCTTGCATGCATGCACCATCGGCTCGCAATGTCTCATTGGTATGGGAGCTACGGTGATGGACGGTTCCGAAATAGGCGAACAGTCGATCGTTGGGGCTGGATCATTGGTAACCCCAAATACAAAAATTCCCCCAAAAAGTCTGGTACTCGGGTCTCCTGCCAAAGTAAAACGTGAGTTAACCGAAGAAGAGATACGCGGAATACGTGAGTCAGCCGCAAATTATGTCGGCGATATTGAAACCTATTTGGATTAGAAGATGAGTGAATCCGTAAAAAACTCCATGCCGATTGCGGTGATCGGAGGAAGTGGCGCTTACCATCTTCTCGCTAGTCAAGTATTAGGAAAAGAAAAACAATGTCTGAGTTTAGACACTCCTTATGGTGCAAGCGCACCGATTCATCATTTCATTAATGATGATCTGGAATTTCTCTTTCTTTCTCGCCATGGTGAAACGGATTATTCCCTGACTGCTCCGTTTGTGAATTACCGCGCCAACATTCACGCGTTAAAAGAATGCGGCGTTCAAAGGATCATTGCATGGTCGGGGCCCGGTATCATTAACACTGCATTTAAGCCCGGTGACTTTGTGGTGCCGCACGACATCATTGATGAAACGCGCAATCGCGCCACCACATTTTTTGACAATACGGGAATCGGATTCATCCGGCAAAGCCAGCCCTTCTGTCCGCAAATTGCACATACCTTACATAATGTTTTACACGATAGTGGTTTGCCGCATCACGAGCAGGCGGTTTATGCTTGCACCGAAGGGCCACGACTGGAAACACCGGCAGAGATAAGAAAGTTGCGTATCCTCGGTGCTGATCTGGTGGGCATGACCCTTGCTCCGGAAGCTTTTCTCGCGCGCGAAAAAGAGATTTGTTATACCCCGTTTTGTTACCTCACCAATTACGCTGAAGGAGTGAAACCTCGAGAATTTAAAAAAGGCGAATTGTTTGAAGGTATGCAAACAGAAGAAGAGAGAAAGAAGGTAGACGCGTCTATACAGAAATTCCCCGCACTCATCCGCGCTGTGTTTGACTCTTTAAAAGAAGAAGAACGAACCTGCGATTGCTCTGAAGCCCTACGCCGATATAAGAATAAAGGCATGATATAAGCTTTTGAATGAGGGGTTTTTGAAGCTCTATTTCTAGAAGCCTAAGGTTATAGTCCACTCAAAAATGTTCCGACCAATTACCACCGGGCGTTGCCCGGTTAGTCGGGCCAGGCTTCGAATCCGCCCGTCATGCTGTAGACTTCTTTGAAACCTTGCTGAGAGAGATATTCGGCGGCACCGCGGCTGGAATTACCATGGTAACAGCAGACTACCAGGGGAGTTTCCTTATCCGTTTTTTCAACGTATTCTTTAATATTCTGGTCGCTCAACGAAACGGCATTGGGAATGTGACCCGAAGCATAGGACCCGGGATCGCGAATATCGACCACATTAACCGAACTTTCTTCAACCATTTCTTGTACAAGGTGAGGGTTTATTTCTTTAAACATGGGGACTCGTCCTTTAAAACGTTTAAAAATTTAATTCTGTTTACTATTTTTTGCATCTAAATCTTTTAGATGATGAGATGGATAAAAAGTCTCTTAAAAATGTAAGGATAAAATGAATTTATCACAACTAGAAGAAAGTTTTAAGTCGTCTTACATAAAAGGCGACTGGGTAGATATTGTAAAAAAGGCCGTTATTTTTGCTAATGGCTGCCAGGAAGTAAGAAAATTTGATGCTGCGATCGCCTGCCTGAACAAACTGGCTTTAGATGTGAAAGGGGATAAAAAACTACTGGCAGTGGTTTTGACCGCTTTGGGGACCGCCTATTGGGAAAAAGCGCAACTGAAAAAAGCTTTGGAGCAATTTGAAAAGGCTTTGCTCCTTTTTAAGGAAACAAGTGACAATGCAGGAAAAGCCACGATCCTTTCTATTGTGGGTATCACCTATTGGAGAAAATGCGAATGGGACAAAGCCTTGGGAATTCTGGAAGATGCTTTAAGCCTAAAACCAGATAGAGAGGAACGATTCGCATCTTTGTATGGAGCATTTGATCGAGGATTCGCTACTTTGCAAAACCGAATACGGATGGGAAGAGAATTGGAGCAGCCGATGAAAATTTTACAGCCCTTATTTTCTTCTACCGCACTGCTTCTCATAATCGGCAATATGGGAGCTTTTAAAACCTGCCTCGAAGAATCGGAGACTCTTGCCAAACAAACCGGGCAGAGTGATATTCTTAAAGCTACCTTGGGAATTTCAAAATTGGCTAGCCAAGTCTGAAGAAAGTCAGCTCATTTTTGTTGTAAAACAAGTGGATGACTTTACTGTCAGAAATCGCGGCAAATTTCTTTATGATAGCCATTTCTGGCTCCCCCTTGAGCTTGATCGTGCAGATGAAATTTTTGCAGATACCTGAGTCTATCCAAACCGATAGCCAGTTGTAGAGTTTTTCCGGATAACAAATTACATCGGAAAAAAGCCAGTCGACTGACTGCCCTTTTTCAATAAACTCCGCCGGTAGCAAGGAAAACGCATCGCGTTTTTCAAACGAGACCCCTTTTAGATCAGTAATTTTTTCATCGAGGGGAGAGCGGTCTATGCTCAGAACCTCGGCACCGCATTTCTGGATCACCCACGCCCAGCCACCGGGGCTGCCACCGACATCAATGCAGAATTCTCCTTCCGCCGGTATTTTTCCTGCAAGGGCCAAAGCTTCATAAAGTTTCAGATAGGCGCGATTGGGCGGACCGTCTTTATCTTCGATGAAAGAAGGTTCGCCATTGGGGAATGGACTCGTACAATCTGCAGAAGCAAGTAAGGTGTTCTCATCGAGAAGGCACCAAGACCCTAAAGGGCCATCAGCAAATGATGATGGAAAAATTTGGGCTTTGAATTTTTTGGAGTTTAATTTCCCTTGAATGAGTTGGGCGCGCCGATGCAACGCGAAGGAATAAAGGCCCCAATTGCGTTGAATAGATTTTAATTTCTTCGCCGCATCATTGATCGAGTCGATGGGCAAGGTGATGGGATTCTTCCAGATATTCTGTGCCCAATGCGCGTTTACGAAAGGTTTGCTCGAAAGAATAAGCCGGTGGTGAATAGCAATCACTCCATCGATCTCGTTTAATAGAGGTTTGGTCAACCCCTCCGGTGCCAAATAAGCAGATTTTATTTCAGAAGCCATGTCTTATCAATTCTCATTTTATAAATTGGGAATAAAGGGGGCTGGGTTTCATTTTTGAGATATCGCTTTCTCAAATTGTTCGGATGCTTCGTTGAGAATTTTTTCTGCTTCTTCAAGGTCTCCAAACCCTTTGGATATCATTTTCCCGTTTCCCTTATAGTTGGTGAACCAGAGTTCTAATATTTGTGTGATTCCGGGGAAGCGTTCATCAAGCTCTTCAATGGAATCCGCTTTTTTAAGAGGGGAGTCAAATTGAACGGCAATCAATTTGTCGTCTTGCTCGCCGTCGTCTGAAAGTTTCAATACCCCAATCAGATTTGCAGATGCAACCTCGCCACGTTTGAGGGGAGGGCCTAAAAGAATGATATCAAGTGGGTCACCATCTCCACCTGATTCCTTCGACAATAAAGTTCTTGGGACCATTCCATAGTTACCTGGGTATCCGATATATTTTAAAACTCGGGGTCTTCCTTTTTTAAAGTTCCATTTTAAATTCCCGTCTTTTTTATCCACCTCCCATTTTTCAGTCCTCCCAGTAGGAATTTCGATAACGGCTTGAATATTTCCAGATGCATCTTTGCTGGGCGAATGCTTCAATAAGTTATTTGGGGACGAAAGGGTATAAGGGTCAGTATATTTTAATTCGGGTGCGATACCGCAGGGTAAGTTGCACGAATCTGCCGCTGAATGAGTGGAATGAAAAAGTAAGAATAAAAGGGGTATTGTCAAAATTTTCATATATTTCTCCAGGTGGATCCAACTCTGCGCCAGTGAAGTATTTTTATGGGTTTAGCTGGTGTTACTTGTACGGCTTGAAATTCATGGTTTCGCAAATTAATATAAACCTTCGATGACAAGGAGGGGAAAATTCTTTATAATACCCATCCATAATCGAACCCAATTTAACGAATCGAGTATTGCGGGTTTTTTTAGTAACTATCAAAATTTCAGGCTATTTGAATGACAAAGATTTTGCTCGTCGAAGACAATGAAATGAACCGAGACATGTTGTCCAGACGATTAAAAAGGAAAGGTTACGAGGTTGTTATGGCCGTTGATGGTCAGGAAGGCGTCAATATGGCGACCTCTGAATCGCCAGCCGTGATCCTTCTGGATATGAGTCTTCCAGTTATGGATGGTTGGGAAGCCGCGCGTCAGTTAAAAGCAAATCCAGATACCAAGGGTATCCCTATTCTAGGGCTTTCTGCGCATGCCATGACTCCAGATAGAGATAAAGCCATTGCTGCTGGATGTGATGATTACGACACCAAACCCGTGGATATAAAGCGTTTACTGGGTAAAATTCAAGATTTATTGGGAACTTCCGATGCCGGATGACCAAGAACCTGTCCTGAATAAGGAGGCCGCACTCGAACTTTGTGATGACGATGAAGATTTATTTCTCGAAATCGTGCAGGCCTACCTTGAAGATGCGATGGAACATTCCAAACATTTGTTATATGCCCTTGAGGCAGGCGATGCCCATCAGGTGGAAGAGAGGGCACATGCATTAAAAGGGGCTTCTTCCAACATTTGTGCTGGCCCAGTTCGAGAAGCAGCACAATTATTGGAACGGGCAGGGCGTAATGAAGAGCTCAGCGAGGCACCGCAGCTTTATAAGGTTTTTAAGAAGGAATTCAAGCGTTTATTGGAGTATCTCAACAGCCTTCCACCGCCTTCTGCTTGACAATAAGGCTGGAATAACGTATAAAAATCAATTCTCTATTTAGATTCTTCTGTTTGCAGGAGAGTTGTTTTAAACTCCCAATTTAAGGAGCAGTTTTTTGGCTAATCATAAGTCTGCATTAAAGCGTATTCGACAAACTGTAAAACGTAACGAAAGAAACAAAGGTTTTCGGACTCTGGTCAAGACGGTTACTAAAAAAGTAACAACAGAAGCCGAAGCAGGAAACAAAGAGCAGGCTTTGGTGGAATTGAAAAGAGCCGAAAAAGTAATCGCAAAAGTTGGCGGTAAAGGAATTCTCCATTCCAGAGCTGCGTCACGCAAAATTTCCAGTCTCACACGCCTCGTCAACCGCGCTTCTTAAAACACACAATTAAAAATTAGTATGTTTCGCCCGGAGGGCGAAGCTTTGTCCTTGGCGGGGAAATAATCCCGGCTCTAGTTTGTTTGGCTGTTTGCCGTAAGCCCGAGGATGAGGGTCTGCATAACTGCTACAGGATCTTGCGATGTGGATTTTAAACTTCGGTCTGCCTGGGTGAGTTGCGAATAACTACGGCGCAATTGCTGGGTACTGAAATTTTTTGTGTGTTGCAGAGCTTTTTCTACCACGAAGGGGTTGGCCCCCATGGCTTTGGCAATTTGACCGGATGGAATATTTCTCTGCTGGTAATGTTTCACTTCCCAGATGACGCGGAACTGCCAAGCAATGGTTCCCAGGATTTTTATGGGCTCTTCTCCGTGATCCAACTGGTTCTGTAGAAGTTGCAACGCTTTGTGAGGGTTTTTGTTTTTCAAAGCATCGGTCAGCGAAAAAACGGTTTCCAATTTTGTTTCGCCCACAACTTCCTGTACATCTTTCTCTGACACCTCTTTATTTTTTCCGACGTACATTAACGTTTTATTCAACTCCTGTGCGAGAACTCCAGGTCGCGCCCCCACACGGTTTACCAATGCGCGCACTGCATTTATTGACATGGAATAGCCCTCGTTTTTGGCTCTATTTTGAATCCATGAGATTAGTACGTTTTCTTTAGGGGCCTCGCAGACAACAGCACCCTTAACTTTGGTGAGGGCTTTATAGATTTTTCGTTTGCGGTCCACCTTGTCAGCCGTGATGATAAGGCAGGCTTCAGAAACGGGTGTTTCGCAATAATCCATGAGGGACTGAGCATCGTCGTCCTTGGGAATCGCTTCGTGCAGGTTGCGTACGATTACCAGCTTGGTGCCGCCAAGAAACGATAGTGTTTTTGCGGAACCCAGCCACTGGTTGACTGTGCTGGTGCGAGCATCAAAGGTTTCCATATTAAAATCGCGATTGTCTTCGTTAATCCATTTATTCGTAAGTGCTCGGATTGCTTCTATATGGTAGAAGGTCTCGGCACCATACAAAAAATAAAACGGCTCGGTTTTTCCCTGAGCTATTTTTTGATTTAGGTCTTCTGGAGTCACAAAGTTATAGTGAGTTAAAATTGATCAATTATCAGGCTGACAAGGCGAGTGCCCAATTCGTTATAGGCATCATCAAGTGCTCTCAGCCGCGCTGTTTCGGTATCGGAAATATCAGAAGTGGATTTGTAATCCCATTGCGTTTTGAGTTTTTGCTTTAAGAAGATTTTGTTTTTTACCTGATCCGTTACTTCTACATCCACTCCTAGTTCTATGATGATATCGGATGCTAAATCCTCAGAACTGAAAGCTGCAGTTCTTGTATCATAGTAAGTCAAGGCTCCGGTCATCAGCAGATCGGCATCGTCTTTTTTTGTCACTTTCAGTCGCCCATCGTTGATGAAAGATCGCAAGATGATGCTGGTGAGTTCCCGGTGTATTTCAGGCTGGGAGGATGAGTTTTCGAATACAGGAATAGATATGGATTTTATATGCGCTGGCAGTGTGGTCCCGGTGCCTACGAGGTGGTAACCGCAGTTGGACAAGAGAAGGCAAAAAGTTAACAGCCAAATATTTTTTATATGTTTTCTCATTTCACTACGATGTTGACCAGTTTTTTGGGGACGATGATGACTTTTTTGATTTCTTTGTCTTGGGTCCATTCCTGAATCTTAGGATCACCGAGTGCGAGGGATTTTAAATCTTCATCGCTGATTCCTGCTTCGATCTGAAGCTTCTGTCTCACTTTACCATTGACCTGGAGTACGATCAATATCTCGTCGGTTTGGGTTAACTCCTCATTATATAGGGGCCATGATTTTTCGGGTTCTGAAAAACCCAGCAACGCTCCCATTTCTTCTGCGATATGTGGCGCGAAAGGCCAAAGGGTCAGGATCAAGGCTTCCATAGATTCACGTATAACAGGGGCAGAATCGATTTTGTCTTGTTTTTCTTTCCAATCCTTAAAATGATATAAATGATTGACGAATTCCATTATTGCGGCGATAGCAGTATTGAACTGCATTCGTTTTTCAATATCTTCAGTCACACGCCGGATGGTTATGTGGGTCATTCTCCGCAGTTCTTTTAATTCCTTCACAGAAGTAGAAAAATCTTCATCAGCAGGCGCGGTTGTTTTTATCTCATCGCTAAAATCGCTGAAAATCCGCCAAACTCGTTTGAGAAACCGGTAGCATCCTTCGACACCCTGCTCGCTCCATTCAAGGTCTTTTACTGGTGGTGCAGCGAATAGAATGAAAACCCGTGCTGTGTCGGCACCGTAAGTTTTGATGATTTCGTCTGGGTCCACTACGTTGCCTTTGGATTTCGACATTTTTGTGCCATCTTTAATGACCATGCCTTGTGTCAATAAGTGATCAAAGGGCTCTTTAGCTTTAGTCAATCCGAGATCATTCAATACGAGATTGAAAAATCTCGAATAGAGCAGATGCAAAATAGCGTGCTCAATGCCGCCAACATATTGATCGACGGGCATCCAGTAGCCGTTGTCCTCTGGGTCAAAAGGTTTGTCTTGCTGGCGTGGCGAGGTGTAGCGGCCGAAGTACCAGGAGGAGCAGAAAAAAGTATCGAGAGTATCGGTTTCACGTTTTGCCGGTGCTTTGCATTTCGGACACGGGGTTTTGTGAAACGATTCCAGAGTGTGCAGTGGCGATTGGCCTTTTTCTCCTAACTGCGCATCAAGAGGCAGTTCTACGGGCAACTGGTCATAACCCACCGGAACAATTCCGCAGGCATCGCAATGCACTACTGGAATGGGAGTACCCCAATATCGCTGCCGCGAAACTCCCCAATCGCGAAGACGGAAATTGACCGTTGCTTTGCCAATACCTTCTTTTTCCAGATATTCACATACTTTACTGCGAGCTTCCTGACCGATCAGCCCATCGAATGAGCCAGAATGGGTCATGGCGCCGTCTGCGTTGTAAGCTTGCGTCATATTTTTTTCGTCCAGCGTTTCAACTTTAGGCTGGATGACAACGCGCACCGGTAGGTTGTATTTGCGTGCAAAATCCAAATCTCTTTGATCGTGAGCGGGAACGGACATGATGGCACCGGTGCCGTAATCCATGAGCACAAAATTTGCGGTCCAAACCGGAACGGATTCCCCGGTTAAGGGATTGGTTGCATAGGCTCCGGTAAAGACACCTTCTTTCTCTCCGGTCTCGCTGGTACGTGCAATGGTGTCCTGACGTTTTACTTTCTTTATAAAGGTGTCTATGGCAGATTCTTGTTCGGTTCCACGCGAGAGTTTGAGTGTGAGTGGGTGTTCGGGGGCAAGCACCATGAACATAGCGCCGTATAAGGTGTCGGGACGAGTGGTGAAGACTTTAATGGCTTCATTACTGTCTTTGATTTTAAAATCAACTTCGGCGCCATAGCTTTTGCCGATCCAGTTGGTTTGCATGGTGAGCACTTGTTCCGGCCACTTCCCAACAAGACTTTTGCATCCTTCGAGAAGGCGATCCGCATAGTCGGTGATTTTAAAAAACCAGCCTTCCTGTTGTTTTTGCAAAACCTCATTGTCACAACGCCAGCAACAACCATTGACCACCTGTTCGTTTGCCAGAACGGTTTGGCAGGCTTCGCACCAATTGATGGTTGAATTTTTTCGATAAGCGATACCTTTTTCAAGAAACTTCAGGAATAACCATTGGTTCCATTTGTAGTATCCCGGGTGGCAGGTGGCGATTTCACGATCCCAGTCATAACTCAAACCAAGCCTTTTGATTTGTTCACGCATGGTGCGAATATTTTCAAAAGTCCATTCAGCCGGATGCGTATTATTTTTGATAGCGGCATTTTCTGCGGGCATTCCAAAAGCGTCCCAACCCAGAGGATGGATGACGTTGAACCCTTTCATCCGTTTGAATCGAGCCAACGTATCACCAATAGTGTAGTTGCGAACATGTCCCATATGGATGCGCCCTGATGGATAAGGAAACATCTCGAGTAGGTAAAATTTCTTTTTGGAAGAATCACGTTCTACTTTGAACGTTTTATTTTCTTCCCAATAAGCCTGCCACTTGGCTTCGATACGGTTAGGTTCGTAGGGATTCATAAATTAGAAATTCCGGTGTCAAAGGTTGGGTATAAAGAAGGGGGATTTTATCACATTCCTTATATAATGAAACCCTGCTCACCTGGGGCCATGCCTGATGGGTATTAGGAAGTAGTTTCTTAAGCCGAGATAATGTTTGATCACAATATAGTAATATTGCCATTTACCTGCGCAGGTACTCCTTTATGACAGAGCTTTCAGGAACTATTGCGGGGGTGTTTCTCATCTATGTATTGGTTATGCTGGGCATAGGATGGGCGACCTCACGGCAGACACGATCGCCGTTGGACTTTTTTCTTGCCGACCGCTCTTTAAAAGCTTGGGTGACAGCCATTTCATCGACTGCAAGCTCAGAAAGCGCCTGGGCGGTTTTGGGTACTGTCGGGCTTGCTTACAAGGAAGGTCTTTCTGCAGTTTGGTTTTTACCCGGATGTCTTATGGGTTACCTGATCAACTGGTTTTTCATTGCAGAAAAACTTAGAAAGAGGTCCGCGGAAATTCAGGCGGTTACCCTTCCTGACTATATCGAAAACTATTTTAATGACGAGAAGCATATTCTGCGTCTGATTTCAGCCATCATTATCTTTTCTTGCATGATGGCTTATGTCGCTGCACAGTTTACGGCGATCGGGAAAACGTTTGATGCCATTTTTGGCGTCCCACACGTTATCAGCATTACCATCGGGGGTGCGATTGTGCTGGGTTACACGATGATGGGCGGTGTCCGTGCCGTTGCCTGGACAGATTTTATACAAGGCCTAATCATGGTTTTTGGCTTGGTTGTTGTGTCTGTAGTTGCAGTGCAAAATCTGGGTGGTTTTTCCGGTATGTTAGTGGAAGTTGAAAAAGCCTCCCCGGCAACACTTGAATGGATGGGTGGAAAATCTACTGCCGCTTTTTTTGGTTCGATGGTTGGGTTGCTGGGCATTGGGTTGGGGTACCCCGGTCAACCGCATGTTATCACCCGCTATATGGCTGCTAAGAATACCGAGGCCATTAAAAATGGAACATGGATCGCCTTGGGCTGGGGATTGCTCATCTATTCTTCGTCTATTTTATTGGGTCTGTGTGGGCAGGTTCTTTTCCCTGGATTAGAAGACCCCGAACATTTATTTCCAAAAGCGGCGGAGCAACTGTTGCCAACTCTTTTGACAGCTATCGTGCTGACAGGAGTTTTGGCGGCAATCATGTCTACTGTTTCAGCACAGATATTGGTTGCGGCATCGGCTGTTGCGCATGATATCTATTCCAAAATGCTAAACCAGTCTCTTTCGCATGAAAAAATACTTTTCGTAAGTCGGCTCACTGTGCTGTTGCTGGGGGTGGGGGCGATGTTTATCGCATTGGGAGAGACCCGCGTCATATTTTGGTTCGTGCTGTTTGCCTGGTCGGGACTGGGCGCGAGCTTTGGCCCGCTGATTCTTTTTACCCTTTACTGGAAAAAGACCACGCGGCAAGGGGCGGTTGCAGGAATGTTAACCGGGTTTGTGACTACGCTAGTTTGGAAAATTACTGGTTTGTCCGATTCCGTGATTTATGAACTGGTCCCGGCTTTTATTTTATCTAGCTTGGCTATTTATCTGGTTAGTCGCAAAACATTTTGAATTATTTCAGCCATTTTCCCTGATGCTCCTTGCTGGTCTTCGATAAGCTTTTTTGCTTTCTCGGCTAGTTCTATTCGTCGTTCTTTATGCTCCAATAAAGAGTGAACCATTTTGATGATTTCTTCCGAATTATGAACAGTGAATGCCAATCCGTTCGTGTGCGCTTCATCTGCGACATGACCGATGTTTTCGATGTGAGGCCCATGCAACACGGCTACGCCATGTGACAAGGGTTCGATCAGGCTATGTCCTCCCCCCGGCTCGATCAGGCTGTTGCCGATGAAGGCCACCTGCCCCAGAGAATAAACCTTCTCCAATTCACCCATCGTATCTAATAGGACGACAGACTCTGAGCTTTTGAGTGATGAACGGCGAGTAAAAGAATGGTTTTTCTTTTGTAGTAAAGCGGCTACTTCGTTTATTCGTTCTATTCTCCTTGGAGCAAGAATCAAAATCAGATCGGCATGCTTTTCTCTTAGTTGCTGATGCGCGTTCAAGATAATTTCTTCTTCGCCGGCATGGGTGCTGCCGGCTATCCATACAGGTGTGTCTTCCTGTAACAAAAATATTTTACGCAATAGACTTCTGTCTTCATTTGTTAAGGATTGTAATGAATCGAATTTTGGATCACCAATCACTTCAATCTTGTCAGGCTTCACCCCGAGAACTGTAGTCGCTTGTGCGCTATTTTTATTTTGCATACAGAGTCGGTCGAATTTTTGGAACATGGTTTTGAAGAGTGAACCTGCTTTTAAGTAACCTCTTGCAGAGCGATGCGAAATACGACCATTGAATAAAATCTGCGGGATATTTTGTTTGTGTAGTTGGTCGGTCAGACCTGGCCAAAACCCGGTGTCGGTTACGACATAGAGGTCGGGTTTGATTCTGCTCAGGGCCAGAGAGGTAAAAGGCAAGCAGTCTAATGGATGGAAGAAAATATTGTCCGCCATTTTAAGATGTTCCACAGCGCCTTCATAGCCGGAATCCGTAGTGACGGAGACTGCTATTTTTAGATGCGGGTTCTCATTATGCAATTTTTTAAGAACGGGAGCTGCCGCTTTCACTTCTCCCAACGAAAGGGCATAAAGCCAAAGGGTTTTGCTTTCTCCCTTGTTGATTGTCGGGACGAAACCAAAATGGTGCCGCAGAAACTTAAATTTATGCTTGGAGAAAACCGCCAGTGCCGTGAAAACAGGCACCATCACAACAGAAACCAGTAGGGAGAGGATGTGGTAGAAACGAGTCATATGAATGCAAAGCTGAGATTCAACGAGTCTCTTCGATAATTTTTACGGTACGGAGCGCAGCACCACGATGATTGCGCACCGTTTCTGCTGCTGCCCGGCCGATCTTTTGTCTCTCTTCGGAATTTAACAGCAGCTTTTTGAGGGCTTGGTAGAGTTCCTCTTCTTTTTGTAGTTGAATTCCACCACCCGATTCAATGAGCAATCGGGCTTCTTCTTCAAAATTATTCATATGTTTGCCAAACAGCATAGGTGTTCCGAAGACAGCGGGTTCGAGAATGTTTTGACCGCCGAAACGTGGGTTGAATCCGCCTCCGACATAAGCCAGTTTGGCATTGGCATAAAAACTGTTTAATACCCCCAGTTTGTCCACGAGTATTAATGAACCTGGATGGTTGGCCCAATCGCCTTCTGGCATATTGGAAAGTAAAGTGTATTCAGCGCTAAATTCTCTTATGAGGTCTTCCACCTCACGGCAACGTTGCATATGTCTGGGGGCGATTACGCCAATAATATTTTGGAAATCCTTCTTTAATTTTACAAAAGCCTCCATAACAGGGCCTTCATCACCAGGTCGGGTTGACCCGAAAACGATTAAAAAAGAATTGGGGTTGAACGTGACAGACTTTAGTTCATCGAACCCCGTGGGAAGAACATCGAATTTAATGTTACCCGCTACCTGTATTTTTTCTTCAGGGATGCCTAGCTCTATCAATCGATCAGCATCGGTTTGGGAACGCATGGAGAATAAGACCACTGCCTGGGTCATCCATAAAAAGAAGCTCTTGAATTTCCCGTACCGTTGTAAAGATTTTTCTGAGACCCGACCGTTGACTTGTACAACAGGTATTTTTCTTTTTTTGCATTGCCGCAACAGGCAAGGCCATAATTCCGCTTCGATTAAAATCAGTTGTGATGGCTCTATTCGATCAAAAACCGGATTCAGCCACAAGGGAAAGTCGATGGGCAATCTGAAAACATTCGGTAGTTTTTCTTCCACGGCAAGCGCATACCCGGTAGGAGTGAATGTGGATAAAACGATGGGCCGGGTTTCGCCCTGCTCCTGCAAAATGGTGATAAGGGTTTTTGCTAAACGTACTTCGCCAACAGAAGAGGCATGTATCCACAAGCTCTCTTTTAACTTTGGAAGAGTTTTTGCGCCATTCAACCTTTCCTTAATATCTTTTCGAAAGGTGGATGAAGCCAGAGCCCTTAAGAGCAGGAAGGGAGATGTGATAAGTAGGATACACCCAGTCAGAATATAGTACAGAAAATCCATAAGCTGGGAGTATACTCCTTTCGGAGAGGTTTTAAAAATATCTATAATTATGTCAGAGCTATTCTACAAAATCATATCCCCAAATCGGCAATGGTATTGGGTTCCTGTATTCTGGTTTTTTAGGTTCATCTCGTTTTTTTACCTTCTGGGTCATCATTTCCGGCTTTGGGCCTACCGTTGGGGAATTTTTCCGCGACGAAGTCTCGATTGCAGGGTGATCAGTGTGGGTAACCTGACGCTGGGAGGTACAGGTAAAACACCTTTTGTGATGATGATTGCCGAGATCTTAAGAGGCAATGGATTCAAACCAGCTATCCTCACCCGTGGTTATGGTGGTAAATCTAATAAACCCGTAAACGTGGTTTGCGATGGGAAAGAAATTCTTCTTTCACCTGAATGGGTTGGGGATGAAGCTGTAATGATGGCGGAAAAATTGAAAAATGTTCCTGTGCTTACTGGGGCAGACAGGTTTCAAACAGGCCGCTATGCTTTAAAAAATTATGAAATAGATACCTTGATTCTTGATGATGGGTTTCAACATCTTGCTTTGCGCAGGGACTTAGACATTCTGCTTTGTGACCATGAGAGGCCTTTGGGGAATAATTATCTGTTTCCTGCAGGAGAATTAAGAGAACCAGCCAGTGAAACGCGAAGAGCAGATATGGTCTGCTTCACCCGTTATTCGGGGGGTCCCGTTAAGTTTGTGTCGAAATTTCTTGGTTCCATTCCACAAATAAAAACTCATCTTCGGTTGGACTCTATAATTAATATGGAAAATGGCGATGTTTGTGATGCTGAAGTTTTAAAAGGTCAGCCTGTGATCGCCTTTTGTGGAATTGCTAAGCCTGAGGGTTTTCGGCAGATTCTGAAAGACGTGCAGGTGCAACTAAAAATGTTTAAAGCTTTCCCAGATCACCATGAATACAGTTTGAATGATATTAAAGAGCTGGAGTCTATAGCTTCCAAAGAAGGAGTAAAATACATCCTTGTTTCGGAAAAAGATGCTGTCAAACTCAAAGATATGAAATTATCTATGCCATTTTTTAAAGTGGTAATTGACCTAGAAATTCTGGAAGGCAGAGAAATTTTTAACAAAAAAATAACCACCACTAGCCGTGGGGGCAACTAGCAGTAGTTTGTGGAGCCGAGATAGGGGTTTGTAATTTGTAGGGTTATTGCGATCTACCCCCCTCGTTAGAGGGCCACTAGCCGTGGGGGCAACTAGCAGTAGTTTATGGAGCCGAGATAGGGGTTTGTAATTTGTAGGGTTATTGCGATCTACCCCCCTCGTTAGAGGGCCACTAGCCGTGGGGGCAACTAGCAGTAGTTTATGGAACCGAAATAGGGGTTCGTTTGTTTGTAGGGTTATTGGGATCTACCTCCCTCGTTAGAGGGCCACTTCCTCGTTAGAGGAGGGATTAAATTCTTTTTTATTGATGATTGATATAAAAAATCTTAGCTCCAATCAGCGGTTTTTGCTGAATGTACTGGTTCCGTCGCTTTACCTTATTCCGTTGGTATTTGCCTACCTGGGGCCCAAGAATTTTGGCTTCGGTTATGATGAGTTGGTTTATGCAGGATTGTCAGTTGGTGCTGTTGGAGTGATCTTGTGGCTTCTGGCCATGCTGACGCTGGGGCCTTCGTTGGCAGTTTTACCAGGTACAGACCGATTGGTGACCAGCGGAGTGTATCGATATTTACGTCATCCTATTTATGTTGGTATTGTTCTGACTCTGAGTGGATTGTTTCTAGCCTGTGGTTCTACGATTTGTTTGGTTTATGTTTTTGCAGTGGTAGTTCCTCTGAATATTTTCCGCGCCAAAACTGAAGAGCAGGTTTTGCGAGAGCAACTGGGTGAAGCCTACCAGCAATACCGTGACATCACTTTTTTTTAACCCCGGCCAATACGGCGATCCTCGTAATGCTAAAAAAATATTGAGCCTTTTATCATAGGCTTACTAGTATTTCTTCTCCCGTTAGGGAGTTCCCTATGGCGTTAAAAATAAAATTCCGCGTTTTACTTACCCAATGTAGTGAACCTATTGAAAACGGTGAGTTGATAGTTGAAGAGGGCGATGTAGTAGTAATTTCTTCGTCTCCTACGGAGAGAGAGACAGAAGAAACTCTGGACCTTTCTGACCACTTGCTCATGCCGGGATTTGTCAACGCTCACAGCCATCTTGGATTGTCGGCCCTTGGGGGGAAACTTTCACCTGAAAAAACCTTTGCTAGTTGGATTGACCATTTGATTCCCCTTAACGCTGCCTTGAGTGATGAGGAAAGAATAAGGGGTATACGCATGGGTGCGGATGAAATGAAAGCCTCTGGCGTAACTGGCCTAGCGGATTATGTCGCAGATCCGGCCTTGTTGAAGTTCATTGTTGACTTAGGGTTTCGTAGCATTTTGTTTTTGGAAACTATTGGTTTTCAGGAAGAGAGAGCCAAGGCCATCGCTGAAGAAGTCGAGGAGACTTTAAAGACTCATGCATCGAATTGCAATTTAGGGATCGCTCCGCACGCACCTTATTCTGTTTCACCAAAGTTGTGGCAACGCTTGGATCAATTGGCAAAAAAGTACGGATGCCTTCTGTCAACTCATCTCGCGGAAACCGATGAAGAGGTGCAGTTTATTGAAAAAGGCGGAGGTCCTTTGGTCGGCCTTTTAAAAGACAGGCAGGCTTTTGACATGAGTTGGCTGGTTCCGGGGACGACTCCTGCCCGTTTTCTTAAATCTCTGGATGTGCTAAGCGGAATGGTCGCTGTTCATTGTAATTTTATTGATGACGATATCGATGCCGTGCAGACAGCGGTATTTTGTCCGAAAAGCACCCACTGGTTTGGGCGCACCCACATTCTTCCCGTTAGGAAAATGCTTGATGCAGGAATTCGAGTGGGATTAGGAACCGATTCTATGGCCAGCAATGATTCTCTGAATTTTCTCGAAGAAATACGTATGGCAGATAAAATGTTGCCAGATGTTAGCCGTAAAGAAATTTTAATGATGGCAACGCGTCTTGGAGGTGAAATTTTGCGTCTACCGTGTGGAAAAATTGAATCTGGGAAAAAAGCCGATATCATTGGATTTCGGATCGCCTCCCAGGGCAAAGACTGGTACGACCTGCCTTTTGAACCACAGCGCAAAAAAGTGGATTTTTATATGATGGATGGAAAGTTTTAATTTTCAGGCTCGAGGCGAAAAACTTCGCAGCGGAATTTTTTATTCGTACTTGGGTTGGAGCCGGAGAGTAATTAGCTTTTTAAAAACAAAATGTAAAATTGCAAACAAGGGCGCAAGGGCAAAAGCCCAACCAAGTGAAGCGAGAATGAAATATTGCGTCAACTCTTGAATCGCTGGCAGGAAACCTAGGTCAAAGGTCTCCAGTAATTTTGTATTTGATATCTCATCCAAAGTGTTTCCGGTTAGGGCTTCCCCTAGATAAAGAAAAGGAAAAAAAGAATGATCTGCATCGGAAAGACAAGATAATTGGCAAGCTGAATAGCAGGAAGGTTCAAACGATATAAAACCGCAACACCCGTGCAAGCAACCGTTGCAATTCCCAATACTGGGAATACCCCGATAACGGAGCCTGAGGCAAGTGCCAATGAAAGCCGAGAAGGTTCTACACCCTGCTTCAACAAGCTAACAAGTGGTTGGATAATTTTTTTCTGAATAGTATTCTGACTCACAGAAAATGGTTTATCATAGTCTCTCGGCGATTAATAATTTTTATGCGCTCGGTTTCTATTGAAAAATAAAATTTGAGATCAAAATTATAAAAAGGAACAATCAAATTATGGAAGATGAAGAGGCATTTGAAAAATATGGTGATACGCCGTTGTATTTCTCACATTACTATAATTTCTTGTTTATATTTAAAAGCAGGGCTCTTGAAAATGGGGATCAGATTTTCCTGCAACTTGGTGGCAATATGGAAAAAGTTTCTGCATTGGTGGTCGATGCCAATGACCCCACGACTCTAAACGAAAATGGAGAAGATGAAACTGCCTTTGTCAAAAACATAGAAAAGAAGGTTATCTGGAAACAAACACCCGAAAATTAAGTTTATCTTTATTTCAAGGACCTCCTGAAAAAAATATTTAGTGCTATTTAACTCTCTCACATTCATTATTTTCTTCGCAGTTGTTCTCAGCCTGCATTACACAGTTAAGTCATGGCGGGTGCAAAAATCTATTCTCCTTATCGCAAGCTACATATTTTACGCGGCATGGAATCCGCCCTTTGTTCTCCTGCTATGGCTATCTACGCTGGTCGACTGGTATGTCGCCAAAGCTTTGGCAATAGAAGAAATTCAAGTAAAACGTCGACTGTTATTGGCAGTCAGCCTTGTGGTGAATCTGGGGTTGCTTGGTTTTTTTAAATACGGCGAATTTATTCTTGAAAATTTTATTGATCTGGCAAACCTCGCGGGGTTTTCTTACACGCCGGCTAAACTCGATATCATTCTTCCTGTTGGCATTTCGTTTTATACCTTTCAAACGCTTTCATATACGCTCGACGTTTATTTTAAAAAGGCACAACGTTGTCAATCGTTTCTAGATTTTGGGCTTTATGTTACTTTCTTTCCGCAGTTGGTCGCAGGGCCTATCGTCAGAGCTAAAGATTTTTTGCCGCAATGTGAGGAGCCTAAACGCGCTACCCGAGATCAGTTCGGTTGGGGGCTCTACTTCATAACTCTAGGGCTGTTTCAAAAAGTCGTTCTTGCAGATGGGATGTTATCTTCCGCAACAGACACCGTATTCAGTTTCAAAGGCGACGCGATATATATATTCGATGCCTGGCTGGGACTGCTAGCTTTTTCAGCGCAGATCTTTTGCGATTTTGCCGGTTATTCTACCTGCGCAATCGGTGTCGCTTTATGTCTAGGCTTTATATTGCCGGACAATTTCCGATCGCCTTATGCGGCCATTGGATTTTCCGATTTCTGGCGGCGTTGGCACATCACTCTTTCCACCTGGTTGCGCGACTACCTTTATATCCCATTAGGTGGAAACCGCCACGGTACATATCGCACTTTATTCAATCTCATGTTCACTATGTTTTTGGGTGGACTTTGGCACGGTGCCTCCTGGACTTTTATCGCCTGGGGAGTTCTGCATGGAAGTTATCTGGTAATCGAATATTTATTGCGAGAGAACTTCAATGACCAGCAATGGGTAAAAACCCAGGCGGGACGTTTTGTGCTTACCTGCATTACTTTCTTTTTTGTCAGCATTGCCTGGGTCTTTTTTCGTGCCAGCGATTTTACGGCAGCATGGATGATGTTCGGTTCGCTTTTTGATTTGTCAGGTAGTGGAGTTCAACTATTGCCGACACTGGATATTATTCAAGTAGTCATCGTTGTCAGTGCGCTGCTTGCAGCTCATTGGTATCTTCATGAAAAACGTTTGGAACATGCCATGCAGGATATGCCCGCGTGGTGGGTAGTGATTATTTGGACGATCATGCTATTTGGATTAATCTTAATGCAGGGAGGGGCGAGTGCCTTCATCTACTTCCAGTTTTAAAACTTACGAGCTTGAACGCATCATCCCTAAGCATCACTGGGTGGTTCTTGCCATTCTTACTTTAATTTTTACCAGTATATTAACCTTGGGGTGGGAAACTTACGTCCGCAGTATTGGTTATGCTCCTACGCTCAATGACTCAGAAGATCTATGGGCCAGCCGTCGTGCCATTGTTGATGAAGAACCGGGCCGCACTGTGTTGATTGGCTCTTCCAGGATGCTCTTCGATTTTGATATGGATGTCTACAAAGAAGAATTTGGCAGTCGACCTCTACAACTTGCCACTGTGGGTACGAACCCTGGGCCTTATCTGGAAGACCTTGCAAATCATCCAGATTACTCGGGAACCGTTATCGTCGGGGTGGTGCCTGGACTTTTTTTTGCTCCAGGTGGACCGCCGATGAAAAGTCCGGCAAATCATTTAAAACGGTTTCGAGAGTGGAGCCCTACGCAAAAATTCAGCCATCAAGTATCCCTTATTGTTGAAAAATGGTTCGCGCTTTTAAATGAAAATGACCTCACACTCAACCAGCTATTACTCAGTCTCAAACTACCCAACCGAAAAAAAGTAAAGACCAAACCAGATCTGCCACCATATTTCCATGAAGTAGATGCAGAACGACAAGGGAGGATGACCGAGGTTGCGGCAAATAGTCCCGACTTGCAAAACCGCATCCAACAAATCTGGATTCCATTATTTACTCCACCTCTTCCAAAAAAAGGAAAATCAGCTGAAGAGGCGAAGGCTGATTTTGGCAAAGCAGTTGAAATGATTCTAGGTAAAACAAAAGTGCATGTAGATAAAATCCGTGAGAAAGGGGGGAAGGTAATATTCATTCGCCTGCCCTCCACCGGTAAACTACGCGAAATGGAAAATACTTTCACACCGCGACAACATTTTTGGGATCGGATACTCGAAACAACAGGAGCGCCAGGAATCCATTTTGAGGATTACGCAAAACTTAAAGGTTTCGATTGCCCAGAATGGTCGCATCTCAATCGAAAGGATGCCAGTGAGTTCACCAAACGGCTGATGCCCATTCTTACAACGCATCTTTCCTTGACAGAGGGAGCGGCTGTCCCTTGAGAAAGTGTGAACCTCTATAGTTAAAACCTTGATGACTTCTTATAGTGTTTCAGGCGCCGACCTATTATCCCGGCGGTTAGCCACTTGCCTGTTCTAGAGTTTGGTGGCACAATTAGAAAATGAGAAAATTTTGCGACATACGAGTTATTTTTCCCATCCTTTTTTTTGTCGTAGCAGGATCTGCCTGGGCCGATACGGAAAATACTTTTGGTCTGAAAAATGGCAAGGCTTTGTTCGATGCAAAAGAAAAAGTTCTACCTGAAATACGAATTGCCAATGCAATGGACCGCATAGGACTGGATGTGCATATTTCTCCTTCGGCCAACCACGACAAGGCCCTGGATATTGGCAATATTTCTGCATCCGACCGAGTCGGTTCCTTTTTCAATAACAAAAAAAAGGGTGTTAAAACCGCTGATATAACGGTTCAGCGATTGTATAGCGCCATCGAGTCGGGTGATTTAGGCGACGTAAAACGTTTGCAAATTGGCATCGATATTAACTTTCAGGATAAACGGGGTGTTACACCGCTTTATCATTCTATTTTTCATAAGCAAACAGAACTGGTTCCTTATTTATTAAGGCAGGGTGCCGATGTGAATCTTCCCGACCATGAGGGATTGGCCCCACTGCATGTCGCGGCTTTGGAAAACTTACCAGAGATGGTGACCCTTCTACTTGATAAGGGTGCCAGGTTAAATGCTGCTGATAAATATGGCTATACGCCACTGCACCTGGCTGTCGATCAGAGTAGTAACAGTGCTGCGGATGAGCTTCTAGCGGCGGGCGCAGAAGTAAACAATCACCTTGATTGGGGGCATTCTCCGCTCCACACCTCGGTTGCATCGGGGAATCTTAAAATGGTTAAAAGGATTTTGGGTGAGGGAGCTGAAATAAATTCAAAAGACAAGCTGGGTCGCACTCCTCTACATTGGGCTGCAGAAAAAGGACATCTTTCTATCGCCAAATTTCTGATCCAGAAAGGGTCAGAAGTAAATGCTACCGACAATGAAGGGGAAACACCCATGCACGATGCCGCTCAATGGGGAAATAGATCTGTCGTAGAGCTCCTTATTTCCTGCAAAGCAGATATCCATGCAAAAGGATCGGATGGGCGAGCGCCAATGCATATTGCCATTGCAAATGGCAACAGCGATATTACCGATTTACTAAAAAATCATGGTGCAATATTGTAGTCACTCGTCAATTGTTTGCTGACTAGGTAAGCGCAGGGTAAACTTTGTTCCAATTTGCAGAGAACTATCTACAATAATTTCACCCTGATGTCGGCGAATTATTTTTTCACAGATGGCCAGTCCTATTCCAGAACCAAGATAGTCGTTTTTATTATTTAGCCTGGAAAAGGGCTCAAAAATCTTTTTATAGTACTTCGCATCGATACCAATTCCGTTGTCTTGAATATCTATTTCGCAATAGCCATCTCCCAAACACTTTGATGTAATGTGAACTTCTGGAGAAACCCCTTCTCTATGAAATTTCATCGCGTTTGAGAGCAGGTTTTGAAACAACTGGTGTATTTTAGTTTTCTCTGTCTCTAAAGTCGGCAGGTCGTCTACCCTTATTTGTGCACCTGTTTTTTGAATGTAATCTTCGAGATCGTCTATTACCTACTGAACAATTTCATTCAAATCTTCCGGCTTAAAGTCTGTTTCCATCCGTCCAATGGAGGCCCAATTATATAGATCATCAGTTAAGCGATACATTCGGGAAGAGGCTTTTCCAATGCGCTCAATAAAGTTGTCTCTTTTTTCCTGATCCAGATTTTTTTCAAGAAGTTGGTCTACAAATAAATTTATTTTCCTCAACGGTTCTTTCAAATCGTGAGATGCAACAAAAGTGAAATTTTTCAACTCCTCATTGTTATGCTGCAACTCTTGAGCATACAACTTTAGGCTTTCTTCTGATCGATTCTTTTCAATCGCTAGCGCGGCGATACGAGCTGAGGTTTTGATGATCTCAAGCTCAAAATCTGTAGGAACCTTAGACTGGGTAAAAGTTAGAGCAAAAGATCCTAAGACCTGATCATCAGTATCCATAATGGGGGAGGATGTGCTAGCGTGAAATCCATTCGCAATGGCAAAGTCCGCAAACTTTTCCCAACGTGGGTCAGTGGAAATATCTTCCGCCACGACTAGTTCCTTATTATAAACAGCACTACCGCAGGAACCTTCCAATGGGCCAATTACCATTCCATTAAAAGCATTTCTGACTTCTTCGGAAAAACTTGGGGTAGAACCATCGAGTAATCGGGTTCCCGTATTATCCAGTACAAGTATGGATGCGTTGGCGCAATTGACTTCCATTTCTGCACCTTTTGTCAACGTATCAAAAATTTCTTTTAAAGGCTTGCCCGCCGCTAGTTTTTCTAAAGCATTGTTTTGGAGCCTTAAAAGAACCTCATTTTTATTATTTTGTCGCTCTCTATGTATCGTAAAAACCAAATCCGTTTTTAGTCCACTCTCCAATGGGTTTATTTCAACACCTAAGTCAATGGGAACAATATGTTTATCTTTAGACAAAAAATTCTTTGGTAGGCTTTTTAAATAACCTCTTTCTTTTAGCTGGGCCTCCTCCGCACGTGAAAATAAAGCGGGAACTCCACGTTCTTTTGAAAAAAAACTTTCAACCTCTTGATTCAGAAAGTCCATTTCTTCGTATCCAAACAAAGAAAAACCATCGCCATCTATTGACTTGATAGTTTTTTTTGCATCTGTGTTAATTTTAAAACCCATTCCCTGATGTCCGTTTTTTGTCCCCAAAAATGGGGAAATGGTAAGGAGTCAACGATTATTTAAAACTGCGGTCACACTTTAATCTATGGAAACTTTAGCACAGAAGTGATTTTGTAAGTTACCAGCATTTTAATTTTCAAACGACCCCGGGTCCAGATATATAATGCTCTGACATGTCCCATTTTTCAAAATATCTATAGCGGGAGATTTAAAATACGCCTGCATAAATCTACGCTTAAGAAGCGTAATAAAAACATATGATTGTTTTAACGTTCTTTATAGTATCCGCAGTGGCTTTGTTATTTATGAAGGCGATTCTTTGGGCTCTTTTTCAGTGGGGAGCAACAATTGCTATTCCCTTAGTTCTAATTCTAAGCTCGATTTATATATGGGGTTTCTTTATAGCGAAGTCAAAGAGGAGATCCGATATTTCTAAAACCGCTCTGGCCTGGATCTGGACCATTGGTTTTATCGAGCTATTGTTTCTCGGGGGACTTTACCACCTAACGCCACAATTTTTCCCATCTGTTATTGGGAACTTTTTTTTCGGATAAGGGAGACTGGGCTTTACTGGCAAAGCATAACCCCTCATGAGTAATTATAGAGGGTCAATAGTAACTCCATTTTCAATTGAGAATTAGGGCTACCGAAGAGTATCGCGCAAATCCTCCAAAGCCCTGGGAAGCTTATGGAGATTTTGCAAAAAATCGTGCTTTTCGGCGAATGTCTTTGTGCCCGGACTGCCTCATTGGGTCAATTATTAGTGAGCGAGAGTTTTTTCGTAGACTCTCGTCTTTAGATAACTAAGCCTACTCGTAGTAGAACTACTACATAAACTTAGTCTTTGTCGCTATATATTTATAGCCTATTTCAAATTAGAATTTATACTAAATATAAGTGAGGTAGAAGAGAGTCCCTTACGTTTATATGAGGTTTTGATTGTGTATTAAACTAAAGGAACGATGAGTCCGAATATTTCAAACCAGAACCATTTTCTATCATTTTTTAATTGGAGGTAAAAATGCGACATACGTATAAATCGATTTTCATGATGAGTGTATTAGGTTTACTGGTTATGGGTTTTCTCGCAACCCCGGCCATGAGCGGTGAAAATGGTCCAGCAGATGGATATACTATTCACATCCAAGCACCACATATGATGGCTGATGGTTCAGTGGGTGGCCCATATCATCATTACTGTAAAGGAATTCAGGGCGGAGAAATTCTTCAATGTATGTTATTTGAAACTACTGCTCCCGATGCAAGAATGGTAGCTGTCGAATATTTTATTGCCAAAGATCTCGCAAGGAAGAATGTTCCCCTGATTCAATGGAACCGAGCATTTCATGATCATCAAGTTGAGATAGATACTGGCCGAGTGGCAATTCTTGATATTGATGATCCTAAAAAAGTGAAGGCTCTTGCTGAGGCTGCGGGTAAAACCGATGGCGTGATCTTTCATCTATGGGGAAAAGATCAAGTCGTTCCAGATGGAACAGTGACTACCCCTACCTCTCTTGGTCACGTTTTTAGAACGAAATAGTCAAACAGGGAGGGTGTTTATTCGCCCTCCCTGTGTTCTTTATTTACGTATTGATATCGAGGAGCATCGTTATGATGGGGTGCAAAATGAGGTCTTTGGGGTTTTTTTTATTGTGTATGGGACTTTGGCCTTTGGGAGCTGAAGCGGCTGACCCTGAAGTTCTGAAGCCACGTGTACCTCCCGCTCAAATAGAGGAAGCTAGATCTTGGAAGAATCCGTTTCCGGAAACACCAGAAAACATTCAAAAGGGGAAATCATTTTTTCATGGAAAAGCATTTTGTATGACTTGCCATGGAAAAGATGGTAAAGGGCTGGGGGATATTCCCGGACTAACAGGGAAGCTTCCCCGAAATTTCACGGATAAAGATTGGCAAACCGCCCGTATGGATGGTGAACTCTTGTGGATATTGAAAAATGGAAGCCCTGGAACAGCCATGGTTTCTTTTATCCCTCAAGTTTTAACTGAGGATGAAGCTTGGCACGTCATTTTATATATAAGGTCATTTGGGAAATAAGAATTCCAAGAGACCGTCTTCTTTCTTCACCCTCCCCATACAGATCCAAAGCTTTCAATGATAAATAATTGGTCGGTTAGAAATTGATGAGAAAGTAATAAATAGGGGCAAACTGGGGCTCGTCGAGTCCGGCTCTCAACCTTTCTAGATTGCTGAGATAAGGGATCGGCGAGCCCGCTAACTAGCAAGGCTAGGCTTTGAATGAATGTTGTACTGCCTAATTTAAAAAACAAAAATCACTTTTTGTTTTTTAAAAACTGCCCGAACATCTCTCCACCCCACTTACATTTTGCATGAACAATAGGCTAATTACTTTTTTCGGTGGATTTGTTTTTCGTTTTTTTATTTTTTGCAGAAGAAATATTGAAATGGGATTCAAATTTATCCCAGTATTTTCGGCTTAATTGCTGCCCAGAAATTATTTTTTTCAATTTATTTTTGCTATCGAGAACTCGGACTTCATGAAACATAGGGCACCTCCTTCTGAAGTTTCTAATATATGATTAGCAGAATAGGATATGCGGATTAAATTAATGTTAATCGGGCATTAAGTATTTTTAATGTAAGGTCTATCATTTCAATGCGACAGGGCCCAATTGGCTTTAAATTTCATATATGTTGCGCCTGGCCCTTTTCGGAATCCTTCGTCGATATTTAGAAAAATATGAACTTTTAGAGGGTTTCTTATATGATAAGGAGAATAATGGGTTGGCTTAATTTTGACAGGAGAAAATACAATGAGTGAAGGGGTTGAGAAAAGTTATCATTTTAACTCGAACATGCGTTCTAATTCGGGTTCGAAAAGCACAATGTCAAATAATGAAGACCGTTATCTTCGAGCCTTGGAAATTCAGGAGCGTAAACAAGCCATTATTGATAATGAACTGGAAAAACAAAGAGACGAAGAGGGAAGGCTGGCGGCTCTCGCACCCAAGCCCGAAGAAAATACGGCAGTTGTTGAAGAAGCTGCTCAGTCCGAAGAAGCTAGCGAAACTGACGTAATTGAAGAAACTGCTCCTGTTGTTGAAAAAGAAGTGCCCACACCTATTGCTGTTAAGTCATCTGGAACAAACGTTCCAGGCCCCACACCTAGAAATGATTTCACCTCTGCAGAAAAATCTGCAATGCTAAAAAGAGCCAGAGCTCACGCCGCCGAAGTCGCAAAGCGAAAAAGCTAGAGCAGATCCATTTCATTTTTTATGTAATCCAATCTTTATCAGAGAATATCCAATGCTTGTTCTGGAGGGCGGCCTAAAGCGGCTTTGCCATTGGCAACCACGATGGGACGCTCAATAAGAATCGGATGCTCGACCATAAAACCAATTAAGTCTTTGTCGGATAGGGAAGGGTTTGCCAGCCCTAATTCTTCATAAGCATCTTCTTTTTTACGCATTAGGTCGCGAGGCGCGATCCCCAACTGGCACAGAATTTCTTTCAATTTTTCTGCGGTCGGCGGATTTTCAAGATATTCAATAATGGTAGGCGTGATGCTTCTCTTTTCAAGTAATTCCAGGGTCTGACGCGATTTGCTGCATTTTGGGTTGTGATAAATGGTTACAGACATAATTTATTTTTAAGTGATAAGTATCAATAAAGGCAAGTATAATAAGATTCGCTTAATTTAATTGGTTTGTTATACCATTAGACGGTGTACACCCTATTGGAATAAATATTCGCAATAGGGATGAAGCGGAAAGGTTTTACACAACCTCTCAGATTCATTGTCCTTTACACGAAATTTGAAATGACGTTGATCCCATCTCTCACTATAAGTGAATAAATAAATATACATTAAGGAGAAAAGATGGACTTGGTAAAAGATAACGTTGTTTATATGGATGAGTCTAATTTAAATATCCTCCCTGAGGCTACCGTTGTGGAAGCAGCCAAGAAAATGCGCGACAAAAAATTAAGCGCTTTAATTGTTGCGGGAGGAGGGCAAAATTTAGGGATCATAACAGAGACCGATTTATCCCGAAAAATAGTAGCGGAAGAGCTGAATCCTAAAGAAACTAAAGTAAAATTCATAATGGCAAAACCTATTATCAGCATTGAGAGTGATAGTTCAATGATGAGTGCCTTTTTAAAAATGGGGTCTCATAATATTCGGCACATAGCCGTGATAGAAGACGAGCTGGTAATGGGGATTCTTACTATGAGTGATTTTGTTGGCTACTACACAAAGAAATTTGAAAAAAAAGAAAAGTAAAAAACCGTCCTCTGATAAGGATTACCCCGCCGTCTGATGTTTTTTCTTCGCTGTCCCTGTTGCTCCTTTTCTATAAACTTCTTGCCCTGAAGAAATAGAGCTCCTTTCTAAGAATACATAAAAAATATTACTTCCCAGTCAATAATTGATGAAAGCCGATAACTGCTAAAAATAATCGCTGTTTTATATTTGGTGATGTCATATAGGGGAAGAATCTGGGCCAGTGATGTCGCGAAAGGCATTGACGCAGAAATATTCAATTGAATATTTCTTCGATTTTAAAAGGATTGATTGGGTGATTTATTCAATGTAATTAACGAAATATTAATGCTTTTCAACGGGGGGCACTAAATGTATACTAATTTTTATCAATTTATATAATTACTGACAGTTTGATATCATATTTACAGATTAATTATAATTTTAACAAATTTATATAAAACTTATGAAATTAATTGGCAAACAAACTAATATTTTAGCACTTCGAAAGATATCAAATTTATTCCAAACGGCTTCGTTAGAAGTCGATGAATTATTGGCCATGGTCATGGATGCAGCCAAAGATATCGTGGGGGTAAAAAACGGATCGCTATTGTTAGTGCAGGACGAGAAAACCTTCAAGCTGCAATTTTACCAGGCCTCAGGTAAAAATATGGGCGAATTGAAAGAAATTGACTTGCCGCCTGGAGTTGGGATATCTGGTCATGTCGCTAAAACCGGTGACTCTATTATTTCCAATGATGTGTCGCAAGATCCTCGATGGTACCAAAAAGTAAGTGAGAAGGTAAAAATTCCTGTTCAATGTATGGCGAGTTTTCCACTGATGCATGAAAGAAAAGTTATCGGTGTGGTGCAGTTTTTGGATAAGGTCGATGGTAGCGTCTTTGCTAAAGAGGACGTAGAAATATTAGAGCAGTTTTCAAAATTGATGGCTAAGTTTTTTCAGGTTTCTCGAAGTCGAAAGCTTCTCGGAGAAGAGTTTGGTCGACTCAAAGAGCAGTATTTGCTGCGGTATGCCATTGTTGGCGAAAGTCAGGCTATTCAAAAATGCATAGCCATTGCTGAAAAAGTGGCGAATTCCAAAGCAGCAGTCTTGCTCACAGGTGAAAGCGGAACGGGTAAAGAATTATTTGCGCACCTGATTCATGATCGAGGGCAAAGACAAAACAAACCCTTTATTTCCGTAAGTTGTGGTGCATTACCAGCATCCATATTAGAACGTGAATTGTTTGGCCATGAAAAAGGAGCCTTTACAGGAGCCGACACGCAAAAGATAGGTCTATTTGAAGCAGCTGATACCGGAACCTTGTTTTTAGATGAAATTGGCGAATTGCCGATAGATATGCAAGTCAAGCTCCTTCGGGTAATTCAAGAAGAGTCATTTATTCGTTTAGGCGGTACCAAAACTATTGAAGTAGATGTCAGATTAGTTACTGCAACCAACCGAGACTTGGAAAAAGAAGTGCGTGAGGGAAATTTTAGGCAAGATCTTTATTATCGAATCAATGTTATTAAAATCACCCTTCCTCCGTTACGGGAAAAAATGGAAGATATGCCGGATCTGGTTTCTTTCTTTATTAAGAAACATACTCCCGAAAATCAGCCAGTAAAAAGAATAACGAAAGGTTTGATTCCCCATCTGATGAGCTATTCCTGGCCCGGTAACATAAGAGAATTGGAAAATTCGGTAGAGCGCGCTATCGTTCTAAGTGATGAGGAAGAGCTCGGTCCCGAAGCCTTTCCCTTTGAAACTTCGCATTTGCCTATTGAGCTGAATATTGGTTCGTCATTAAAAGAGGCGGGCGATTCTTTTCGTAAAACATTCATAACAAACACCCTTAAATCCACCTCTGGCAATCGTACCAAAGCGGCAAAAATTCTTGATGTCCAGCGTTCCTACCTTTCCCGCTTGATTAAAGAACTGGATATTGATTGATCGTTTCCTTTTCAAACTCTGTTAAAATACCCATAAAATTTACCACCATGATTTGAGAGGGAGCAAATGGTTTTAATTGATGGGAAAAAAGTTTCAGGGGAGATTCGTAATCGCCTAGTTGATGAAATACAGGAATTAAAGAAAAAAACTGGAAAAACACCAGGACTGGCTACGGTACTCGTTGGTGATGATCCAGCATCCGCCGTTTATGTTCGAAACAAAAATAAAATTTGTGGAGAATTGGGTTTTCAGTCTTTTGAACAAAAATTATCCGCCGATACATCTGAAGAAAAATTACTGCAGCTAGTAGAAGAGTTAAACTCAAACAAAGATGTTCATGGAATTCTGGTTCAGTTGCCACTTCCCGATCAAATTGATTCTGAAAAAATTCTTCAGGCGATTGATCCCAAAAAAGATGTTGATGGCTTTCATCCGATAAACGTTGGCAAGCTGGTAGTGGGCAATGCTCTGTTGACACCTTGCACGCCGACAGGAATCATTGCGTTGCTCGATCGCTATGACATTGAAATTTCTGGAAAACATGCGGTAATTATTGGAAGAAGTAATATCGTCGGCAAACCTGTTTCAATGTTGTTATTGCAACGCGATGCCACAATCACCATTTGTCATTCCCGCACTCAAAATTTGGTAGAAGTTACACGCAGTGCAGATATTTTAGTTGCCGCTGTGGGGCGAGCCAATTTTGTCACAGAAGAAATGGTAAGCGAAGGTACGGTGGTAATTGATGTTGGCATAAACCGCGTTGATGGAAAACTAACCGGCGATGTAGACTTTGAACCTGTTTCAAAAAAAGCTTCGCATATCACACCTGTTCCCGGCGGAGTTGGACCCATGACCATTGCTCTCCTTATGGAAAATACTTTGAAGGCGTTTAAAGAATCCCTCTAATTTTTCTAAAACTCAAATGATTCAAAACAGGCAAGCTCGAACAAAAAAGTCATTGGGATTGGCAAAAAGCGAAAGTAGCGTCGAATCGGAGTCTGTGAGCCAAGGCGCGAAGGTCTATCAAGTTAGCCAGTTGACGCATGATATCAAAGCAATCATGGAAGCCGCGTTCGACTCTATTTGGGTAGAAGGTGAAATTTCCAATTTCAGAACTGTGGCCTCGGGGCATAGCTATTTTGTTCTTAAGGACGGCAAGTCACAAATCCGTTGTGTTTTGTTTAAAGGTCATAGAGCGGGGATAAAATTTCAACCTGAAGATGGCGATCAGGTCTTGCTGTTCGGAAGAGTCACCGTCTATGATGCGCGCGGAGAATATCAGATAGTTACAGAAAGTATGGAGCCCAGAGGGTTGGGGGCATTGCAAAAAGCTTTTGAGCAACTAAAAATCAAGCTGGAAAAAGAAGGGCTCTTCGATGAAGAAAAAAAGAAACCTTTGCCTGAATTTCCCTGGAAAATCGGGGTGGTCACCTCTTCCACGGGGGCTGCGGTAAGAGACATTCTTAATATAGTGAGACGCAGAAACCCAAAAGTTTCTGTATTGCTCTATCCGGCAAAAGTGCAGGGAGAAGGTGCGGCAGAAGAAATTGCCCGTGGTATACAGGAACTTAATCAAAGAGAAGACATAGAGGTCATTATTGTCGGACGAGGTGGTGGTTCTCTAGAAGACTTGTGGGCTTTTAATGAAGAGGAAGTTGCCAGAGCTATCACAGCATCTCGTATTCCCATTGTTTCAGCAGTGGGACATGAAATAGATTTCACCATTGCAGATTTTACTGCAGACTTGAGGGCACCCACCCCCTCTGCAGCAGCAGAATTAACCGTGCCGATTCTTAACGACACCCTCCGCGCAATTGGTTCGCTGAATGAAGCGCTGATAAATTCCCTGCAACAAAAATTACAATATTATTATGATCTGCTGAAAAGGTTGATGGACAGGCGATTTTTTCATCAACCGAGGGAAATATTCAATCCACAAATCCAACGAGTTGATGAATTGCAGTCCCGTTTGATTCGGGGGTTGGAACAAAACCTGCTAATTCATCAACAAAGATTGAAGGACAAAGTCCACCGATTGTTTCAGGCTTCCCCCGAAAAAAGCATTCCGTATATGAAAGAAAACTTGGGCATGCTGGAAAAAAGAATGCTGCATATCATTCAATCCAATCTTCTTTTGAACAAAGAGCGATTTGAAGGAATATTAAAAAACCTGAACGCATTCAATCCGCTGTCCATTTTAGAAAGAGGGTACAGTATTTGTTCGAAAGATGAGAAATCCCTGAAAAGTATAGAGGGGGTAAATCCGGGAGATCCTGTTAAAGTAAGGCTAGCTCAAGGGGAACTGAATTGTACGGTAAACAAAATAATAGAGGGCCGTTAAGATGGGTTTTGTTGCAAGTCTTTTATAGACAAGATTCCAGCAACTTCATCGTTTCGAGTAACTGTAAGGTGCCGAACAGATTTTTCGCGCAACATTTCTCTGGCGCTCGTAAGTGATTCTCCAGAATCAATGGTGTATAAGGGGGAGGACATTACCTCTGAAACTTTGATCATATTGGCATCAAGATCTTTTAAGAGAACGCGGGTCATTAAATCGGTTTTGGTAATGATTCCGATATAGTTTCCATTTTCGGTAACGAGAAGTGAACCGATTTTATTGGAGTAAATAATTTCAGCGGCATTTTTAACGGTTTTATCTTGTTCAATAGATAGAACCGGGTGGGTCATGCGATCATTAATTGTTTCCATCACTGCACCAAAAAAATAAGATTACTAATATAATTTTAATAAAGGTTTATTGTCAATATAAACCTGTTTTCAAAGAGGCCGATTATGGGTGAAATAAAATTTGAAAAAGCCATTCAAAGGCTCGAAAAAATTGTCGACGATCTCGAAAAAGGCGAACTGGATATTGATAAGTCCCTTGAGATCTTTGAAGAAGGTATTAAAATGTCGCGCGTTTGTTCAAAAAAACTAAACGAAGCAGAATCCAAAATTGAAAAACTGACCCGAGATCATAAAGGTGAGTTGGTGAGCGAACTTTTTCCAGTAGAAGACAAGAATGACTCTTAAAAAAAATAAAATTCGTTTAGACCAGTTGTTGGTAAAAAAAAACTCGTAACCACGAGAGAAAAAGCCCAAGCCATAATTCTTGCGGGCAAAGTTAGAATACAAGATGCCATCGCTGACAAGCCCGGAAAGGTTTTCGATGAAAGTGTCGAAATACATGTGTTGGGTCAAGTCCATCCTTTCGCCAGCCGTGGCGGATTAAAACTCGAGCACGCCTTAGAACAATTCAAAATCGATGTAGAAGGTAAGATCGCCTTGGACATCGGTTCGTCAACAGGAGGATTCACCGATTGTTTGTTGCAAAAGGGTGCTGCCAAAGTTTATGCAGTTGATGTCGGGTATGGACAACTGGATTGGAAGTTAAGAAAAGACGAGCGCGTTATCTGTCTAGACCGTACTAACGCCCGAAATTTAAAGCGTGAAGATCTGGGCGATGATCCGCAATTGGTGGTAGTCGATGTTTCGTTTATATCTCTGCGTCTGATTTTTCCTGCCCTTTTTGAGATTCTAAAGCGGCGAGGTGATTTGGTTGCTCTGGTAAAACCGCAATTCGAGGTTGGGAAAGACGAAATGGAGAACAAAGGAATCATTAAAGATCCGGTAAAACGTACGAATGTTCTTTTACGGCTTCATAAGTTTATTTCCGAAAAATCATGGGTTCTGCGCCATCTCACAGAATCCCCGATACAAGGCCAGAAAGGTAATAGAGAATACCTCATCCACTGCACTCAGACGGGTACTTCTCTAGAAGAAGAAGATATCAGAAAAGTAGTTGTGGATTAGAGTTCGTCCTTGTAGACCGCAAAACTATTGGAAGGATATACGAGATGGGTGTCCCCCCATTGTTCGGTCGACTGGGTGTCCCATTTTGTTTCATCTTCGAGTAACTTCATACGCACCCCTCCAGACCCTCCGTAAATGAGCAAGGCGGTTCCATCTCCGGACTCTTCTACTTTGCATGCATAGGCAGAGCAAGGCGTATTGGTGTCTGCATTCCAACCGGTGATTTGCACAGGTTGTTCCTTACCGTCGATATTATATTTGATGCAATACAATTCGCGGATAGGGCTGATATCCCGATATATCATGTCGAAGCTTCGTTCAACGTTTGGATTAGATTCGATCTCGAGAAACAACGAAACTCTCCGGTTAGTGTAGGTATCTTCTATTTTACTATGTTTTTAACGAAACGGGATATGCAAAAAAACCGGGGGACTAACGCTGAGACTTTAACCTCTCATCGATGTTAAGCGGTGGCTGTATCTGTTTTTTTTGGGGCTACTTTTGCTGCCGCTGCATCGGCCAGAATTTTTATGAAATTTATAAGGATTCGGGTATCAAAATGGCCTGTCATATTGTTTTTCATTTCGTTTACTGCGGTAAAGGGAGTGAATGCCTTGCGGTTTGGTCGTGCCGCCGTTAATGCACCAAACACATCCATGATGCTAACCACCCGGGCGTATAACGAAATTTTTTCTCCCTTCATTTGGAAGGGATATCCTGTGCCGTCGAATTTTTCGCGGTGTTCTGCAGCCATTTTCATAATATTTTCGCTATAGCACTTCATGTCATTGAGAATTTTTTTTGTTGCAGAGGGAAGTTTTCGAATCAGTTGAAATTCTTCCGGTGACAGCTCCTCTTGTTTTATAATTACATCATAGGGTATAGATTTTTTGCCGATGGAGAAAAGCATTCCGCCCAAACCAATTTCCCTTACCGCTTCTGGTTTCATTTTTAATTTATTTGCCAAAGCCATGCAATATATACCTGTATTGGTACAATGCGTATAAGAGTGATCATCCTTCCGGGTAATAAGAAATACGTCTATAAACTCCAACTTACCTTGAGCCAGACAATCTTGAATGATGCTATTGAGGTCTTCAAGGGTTCGCAGAATCCGGGAGGAACCAATGTTCTCAAAATATTCTTTGAGGATCTGTTCATTTAAAAGGTAGGCAGCTTTCAAAACCTTTTTTGGGGATTCCCCATTTTTCATGGCATCCGATAAGGTTTTTATCTTGAAATCTTTATAGTAACGGATGAGGTCCGTTTCATGGATGAAAAACTCCATGCAGTCGTCCCCATCCATCATCTTTTTTATTTTTTCGTGGTTTTCCGGGGTGTAATGGGCAAACTTGCGGAATAAAGGCAGATCGTTATCATCGTATTCGGCCAAATACGAAATCTCGAAGCCTTGTTCGCAGGATTTGTTTAAAAAACCGCTATTAATTTCACGGTAAAAATGAGCAATTGAATCCATTATCTGCTTACTTCTCCCCAGAATAAGCCAACTTTTTAATTGACAGGAGCATGACTTCAGCCTCCGCTTATTATTCTATAATATTCCAATTGATGAATGTAAACAATATAATTAATAACATTAAATAAGTCAATGTGTTACGGAAAAAGTCTAGCGGTATCTTGCGATCGGTGTTGAGATAATATCCCTTGTCTGTGAGATATAAGGCCAACTTTTATAAACAGTTTATAAGTTGGAGTTAGGAGTTTTTTGGTTCGTTACAGGATTTTTTCAGAAAAACTATTTTTAATTTTCGAATCAAAGGTAAAATAGCAAAAATTTATTGGGAAAATTTTTATAGCAACCGGATAAGGGAGAGAATGAAATTATGTATAAACTGGTCCTCTTAAGGCATGGTCAAAGTCAATGGAATCTGGAGAACCGGTTTACTGGTTGGACGGATGTCGACCTGACCGATCAGGGAAGAAAAGAGGCCAATACGGCCGGCGACCTTTTTCTTAAAGAAGGTTTTACTTTTGACTTGGCCTATACCTCCGTTTTGAAACGTGCGATTCGAACTCTGTGGATTGTTCTGGATAAAATGGATCTGATGTGGGTTCCCGTCATTCGCTCCTGGCAACTCAATGAAAGACATTACGGTGCCCTGCAAGGGCTGGATAAAGCCGAAACAGCAGAAAAACATAGTGTGGAACAAGTAAAAATCTGGCGGCGCAGTTATGCAACGCCTCCCCCTCCTTTATCTGATGACGATGAACGTCTTCCTTCCAAAGATGCCCGCTATGCCGAGGTCTCTGCAGATTTACTGCCTAAAACTGAAGCTTTGAAACACACAGTCGATCGTTTCATACCTTATTGGTCAGATGAAATTGTACCTTCTGTTAAAGCAGGTAAAAAAGTTTTGATTTGTGCGCATGGGAATAGCTTGCGTGCGCTGGTGAAACATCTCGATCAGGTGAGCGATGAAGAAATTGTGGAATTAAATATACCAACAGGAATTCCACTGGTTTACGAACTCGATGAAAATTTAAAAGCCATCAAACACTACTATCTGGGTGATCCTGAAGCCGCAAAAAAGGCCGCCGATGCCGTTGCTAACCAAGCTGCTAGCGGTAACAAAAAATAACTCGTTGCGCTGATAAAAAAACGTTTACTAGTTATAGGCATCCCTTGAACACTATCAAATGGAAATATTTCGCCGTCAGGCGTAGAGCCGACGGGGTTAGATTCTCTGGCTCGACTTTACATGGGTTTCGATATATTATCTAGTCGTCCCTGAAAAAGTCAATAGAGCCTGTATATAAAGGGTGAAGATGTCTTTTGAGTGTTGTAAAATTGCCGGAAGTTGTTGAATATCTTTCAAAACCCGGTGATTTTATGCAAGCAAAACCTC